>NZ_BBOC01000039.1:0-48383 GCF_001485335.1 Type-D symbiont of Plautia stali
TATCCCATTTGTCGACTCGTATCCACGAGAAGTATCGGATTGGCTGGGGTACCTGGATTCGAACCAGGGAATGCCGGTATCAAAAACCGGTGCCTTACCGCTTGGCGATACCCCATCCGGCTGCCGAAGATGAAATGGTGCGGGAGGCGAGACTTGAACTCGCACACCTTGCGGCGCTAGAACCTAAATCTAGTGCGTCTACCAATTTCGCCACTCCCGCGAAAAAAAGATGGTGGCTACGACGGGATTTGAACCTGTGACCCCATCATTATGAGTGATGTGCTCTAACCAGCTGAGCTACGTAGCCATCTTTTTTCGCTAACCTTCATCGGCGTTGCGGGGCGCATTATGCGTATTGAGCTTTGTAGCGTCAACAAGTTTTTTGCCGTTTTTTGCCTTAAAACGCCTGTTTGTCTGGGTTGTAACCAGGCTGGTGAATTATTCGGCAACTTTCCGTCGCAACATCGACAATCAAAGCAAAAAGGGGCCAGTCATGGCCCCTTATGATCTTAATTAAAAAGCTTATTTATAAGCGGACTGATGCACACCCACGGCACGACCTGAAGGGTCATCCATGTTCTTAAATGCTTCATCCCACTCAATCGCTTTAGCGGAAGAACAGGCTACCGATGGACCACCGGGAACACACTCTGCCGCGCTGGCGACCGGGAAAAGCTCTTCGAAGATTTCACGATACAAATACGCTTCTTTCGAGTTCGGCGTGTTGTACGGGAAACGGAAATGCGCGGTCGACAGCTGCTGGTCAGTGATCTGTTTCGCTGCCACTTCTTTCAGCGAATCGATCCAGCTGTAGCCTACGCCATCAGAGAACTGCTCTTTCTGACGCCATGCCACGCTCTCTGGCAGATAAGAGGAGAAGCACTCACGCAGGATGTGTTTTTCCATCTTACCGTTTTTGCCACACAGTTTATCTTCTGGGTTGATGCGCATCGCCACATCAAGGAATTTTTTGTCCAGGAAAGGCACACGCGCTTCAACGCCCCACGCCGACATTGCTTTGTTAGCGCGAGCACAGTCAAACATGTGCAGAGCCAGCAGTTTACGCACGTTTTCTTCGTGGAACTCTTTGGCGTTCGGCGCCTTATGGAAGTACAGGTAGCCACCGAACACTTCATCTGCACCTTCACCGGACAACACCATTTTGATGCCCATCGCTTTGATTTTGCGCGACATCAGATACATAGGCGTCGAGGCGCGAATGGTGGTGACATCGTAAGTTTCGATGTGATAAATCACATCGCGGATGGCATCCAAACCTTCCTGTACGGTGAAATGAATTTCGTGGTGTACCGTACCCAGATGATCAGCCACTGACTTCGCCGCTTTCAGGTCAGGAGAGCCCTCCAGTCCTACAGCAAAGGAGTGCAGCTGCGGCCACCAGGCATCGCTTTTATCTTCATCTTCTACACGTTTCGCGGCAAAGCGCTTGGTCACGGCAGAGATAATCGAAGAGTCGAGACCGCCAGAGAGCAGCACGCCGTAAGGCACATCTGACATCAGGTGGCTTTTCACGGACTCTTCCAGCGCATGTTTCAGGCCCGCTGCATCGGTGGTGTTCTCAGCCACAGCAGAGAAATCCATCCAGTCACGCTGCCAGTAACGACGGATCTCACCATCGCTGCTGGACATGAAGCTTCCCGGCGGGAATTCTTTGATGGTGCGGCACACTGGCACCAGCGCTTTCATTTCGGAAGCAACAAACAGGTTACCGTGCTCATCGTTGCCCATATACAGCGGGATAATCCCGATATGGTCACGGCCAATCAGGTACTGCTGCTTCACGCTGTCCCACAGAATGAAGGCGAACATGCCTTGCAGGTCGTCGAGGAAGTCGAGACCTTTTTCCTGGTACAGCGCCAGGATCACTTCGCAGTCAGAACCGGTCTGGAAGGCGTAGCGGTCGCTCAGCTCCGCACGCAGCGCCTGATGGTTATAGATTTCACCGTTCACGGCCAGTACGTGGGTGTGGTCAGCGTTATACAGCGGCTGTGCGCCGTTGTTGACGTCAACAATTGACAGGCGCTCATGCACCAGAATGGCTTTGTTATCTGCGTAGACGCCGGACCAATCTGGGCCACGGTGACGCATCAGACGGGAACACTCCAGCGCTTTCTTGCGCAATTCAACAGGATCGGTTTTCAGATCCAACACACCAAAAATCGAACACATAACTGACTCCTGATCTCACCTTACGGGGATGTTATTTCTTCGTTTGTCCGGCAGCAGTGGCTGCGTGATGTATAAGAAAATGCGCTATCTGGTGGTGGGAGTGCAAGCAAAATTGCGATCTTTTGATAAAAAGAATGTTGTCAGGCGATAAAAATTGAATTTTATCTAATTTAATCACCACTTCTTTAGATGGCATCTAATGAAATGGCTTTTTGGATGATTTAGTGTGCAACTATCCTGGGTGTCGTTCACCACAAAGCGACATAAAAACAATCGCCCTGCAGACACAAGGTGCCTGCAGGGCGATAAGCAAAAGTGATAACAGATAATCAGAACAGGTCGATGTCTGCCACTGAAGGGTAAATCCAGTCTGGACGGAACGGCATTGCATCAATGTCGCTCAAGGTTGAGACGCCAGAAAGTACCAGAATGGTTTCCAGGCCGGCCTGGAAGCCAGCGAGGATATCGGTGCGCAGGTTATCCCCCACAATCACCGTCTCTTCAGAATGCGCATGCATTTTATTCAGCGCCGCACGCATGATGTACGGGCTCGGTTTACCCACATAAAACGGCTTGCGACCAGAAATGGTTTCGATACCGGCGCACAAGGCACCGCAGGCGGGCACGTAGCCGCGCGCATGGGTATCCGGGTTGGTGGCAATAAAGCGCGCACCGTTGGCGACGAAGAAGGCAGCCTTGTGCATCATCTCCCAATTAAAGGAGCGCGTTTCACCGACGATGACGAAATCGGGATTGACGTCAGTGATGGTAAAGCCCGCTTTATACAGCTCATGAATGAGGGCACCCTCGCCAATTACATAGGCTTTTTTACCCTCCTGACGACGCAGGAAATCGGCGGTGGCCATGGCAGAGGTATAGAACACCGAATCCGGCACTTCAACGCCTGCATTGGCAAAACGATTCGCCAGATCCTGCGCGGTTTGCGACGGATAGTTGGTCAGCACCACCAGCGGCATCTCTTTTTCCAGGATGCGCTGCAAAAACTCGTTCGCGCCTTTCACGGCGGTATTGTCGTGCATCAACACGCCGTCGATGTCACAGATTACGCTTTTGATGGTCATAATGGCTTCCGGTCAGGCCCGCCAGGCGGCAGGCTTCGATTATTCTTCCAGCAGATGCTGCAGCAGAATGCCGTTCAGCATTGCGCGCTTCGCCAGGGCAAACGCACCAATTGCCGAACGATGGTCCAACTCGGAACGCACCACCGGCAGATTTTTGCGGAAGGCATTCAACGCTTGAGTATTAATACAGCCTTCAATGGCTGGGAACAGCACCTTATCCGCTTCGGTGATTTCACCGGCCAGCACCACTTTCTGCGGGTTGAACAGGTTAATGGCGATGGCGATCGCTTTGCCCAGGTAGCGTCCGACATATTCGATCACTTCACACGCCAGCGCATCGCCCTGATTCGCGGCGCGGCAAATTTGTGGCATCAAGCAATTATCCAGCGTCAGCGTGCTGGGATAGCCCTGATTAAGCAGATGACGCACGCGGTTCTCAATCGCGCCGTTGGCCGCGATGGTTTCCAGGCAGCCAAAATTACCGCAGTGGCAGCGCTCACCCAGCGGATCGACCTGAATATGACCGATCTCGCCGACGTTACCATTGCTGCCAAGGAAAATATGCCCGTTAGCGATGATGCCCGCGCCGGTACCGCGATGTAAACGCACCAAAATAGAGTCTGCACAGTCACGACTTGCACCGAAGTAGTGCTCTGCCAGTGCCAGACTGCGAATGTCGTGACCGACAAAACTGGTGACGTTAAAGCGTTTTTTCAGGCTGGACACCAGCGGCCAGTGGCTAACGGTGATGTGCGGCATATAACGAATGATGCCGTTAATCGGATCGACCAAACCGGGCAAGATCACTGCAATCGCAATCAGTTCGTGAATCTTACGTTGATGCGCAGCCATAAACGCGGTGATGGCATTGAACAGCGCATTCTCCAGCGTTTCCTGCGTGCGCTCCGGTAGTGGGTAATCTTCCTGCGCCAGCGATTTCCCGCTCAGATCAAACAGCGTCAAGGTCGCATCATTGCGGCCCAGGCGGACGCCGATAGTATGAAAATGGCGGGTTTCAGTAACGATAGAGATGGCGCGGCGCCCACCGGTGGAGGCTTGTTGCTCCACCTCTTTGATGAGGCCACGTTCGATAAGCTGACGCGTAATTTTGGTGACGCTGGCGGGCGCAAGCTGGCTGAGATCGGCAATTTGTATGCGCGAAATCGGCCCCTGTTGATCAATCAGCCGGTAAACGGCTGCACTGTTAAGTTGTTTGACAAGATCGACATTTCCTATTTGAGTCTGGCCGCCAGTGGTCATTCAGTACTTACTCGCTGAGGACGTCGTCTCCATTGACTAACGTCTTAGTGATTTGATAATCGCGGGTAAAGACGGTCAGGTTAGCGACTTTTCCTGCTGTCACTGAACCTAACTGTTTTGCCACGCCCATTGCCTGTGCTGGATACAGGGTTGCCATCCGCAACGCTTCATCCAGAGCGATACCGCAATGCTCCACGCTGTTCTGCACTGCCTCAATCATGGTCAGTGCCGAACCGCTCAGGGTACCGTTTTCGTCAACGCAAAGGCCGTCGCGATAGTATATTGTTTTGCCTGCAAAAATGAATTTATCAATCGATGCGCCTGCCGGTGCTGTGGCATCCGTCACTAACACCAGTTTGTCGCCTTTGATCCGTTTTGCATTCCGCACGTTAGCGTAATGGACATGTAAACCATCTGCAATGATGCCGCAGTATACATCAGGTGAATCAAACAGCGCACCGATCAGACCGGGTTCACGGCCTGCGAAGGTCGGCATTGCATTATAAAGATGGGTGGCAAAACTCACGCCCGCGCTAAAGCCGGCTTTGGCTTCTTCATAGGTGGCGTTGGAGTGGCCCGCTGACACAATAATGCCCGCATCGCGCAGTTGGCGAATCACGTCGTCGCCTGCATTCTCTGGCGCCAGCGTCACTTTGGTGATCACATCCGCGTTAGCACACAGGAAGTCGACCATTTCCGCATCAGGCAGACGAATCAACTCTGGGTTATGCGTACCTTTTTTGGCTTTGTTCAGCCACGGCCCTTCCAGATGCAGACCCAGTGCTTGATTTTGATGTTTGGCTAAATAGGCGCGCATGGTTTCAACGGCGCGCTTCATTAATTCGTTGGTGCTGGTGATCAGCGTTGGCAGATAACTGGTGCAGCCCGATTTTTCGTTGGCGCGCTGCATGATTTCCAGCGTTTCCACGCTCAGGGCATCGATGTCATCGTTGAACTGCACACCGCCACAGCCGTTGAGTTGCAAATCAATAAATCCGGGAGCGATGTATGCACCAGCCACATCCTGCTGCGCGATGTTCGCATCAAGCGCATCACGTGGGCACACGCGTTCAATCAGGCCATTGGCAATCACCACGGCATGATTGTCCAGAATTTCGTGGCCAGTAAAAATCCGGCCGTTTACTAATGCGTACATCGTTTTTCTCTCCCGGCTAAGCCTGCAGCCTGCGCTGCAGGTTATGACAACGTGTTTTCACACACCCTTCATATTTTCCGCTTCCATTTCGCGGAAATATTTCACGGTTTTCACTTTCAATTCCATGGTGGCTGGCTCATCACACACCACCACAGATTTCGCATGTAATTGCAGGCAGCTGATGGTCCACATATGGTTCACGTTACCTTCCACTGCGGCCTGCAGCGCTTGCGCTTTCACATGACCGGTGACCAAAATCATCACTTCTTCTGCATCTAATAGCGTGCCCACGCCCACGGTCAGCGCATATTTAGGCACCTGATCCACATCCCCATTGAAGAAGCGTGAGTTCGCCAGGCGGGTCTCATGCGTCAGGGTTTTGATGCGAGTGCGGGAGGAGAGTGAAGAGGCCGGTTCGTTAAACGCGATGTGTCCATCGTTACCTACGCCGCCCATAAACAGATTGATTTTACCGTAAGCGCGGATCTTCTCTTCGTACTGGCGACATTCTGCGTCAATATCGGGTGCATTGCCATTCAGAAGATTGATATTTTCTGGTTGAATATCAACGTGATCGAAAAAGTTACGGAACATGAAGCTGTGGTAGCTTTCTGGATGCTCTTTTGGCAGGCCAACGTACTCATCCATATTGAAAGTCACAACATGTTTGAAGCTAACCTGGCCCGCTTTGTGCATCTCGATCAAGTGCTTGTAAGCTTCCAGCGGTGTACCGCCGGTTGGCAGACCCAGCACGAAGGGACGTTCTGCGCTAGGCTTAAACGCGTTAATGCGGTTAACAATGTGGCGTGCAGCCCATTTACCCACCTGGGTAGGTGTGGCCAAAGGGATCAGTCTCATGTCTTCACCTCAATTAAGATTAGGAAAATGTTGTCGCCGATTCTGGTTTAGGTTGCTGCCCTTAAGCGTAATCCGTTTAAGCGTAACCAGCAGGGAAAAGTGCGACTTGATATTTTTCATCATAAAATAAGTTTGTGGTGGTGGCTAGCATTTCGCAGCAAGAAACGTCCATTATGGTGATTAAAGTCACAGTTACTGTGGTTTTAATTTGCGAGGCGAATTAATTTATCTTTACACTGCGCCTCGTGGTGAATGATGTCATCAAGGTACCGGGCGTCGGGATAATAAAATCAACCCACGCCACGGCAAACGCCAGTCTCATAGGGGGAGAATAAGGTGAGTATTTTAGGATATCTGCAAAAGGTCGGCCGCGCGCTTATGGTGCCGGTAGCGACGCTGCCGGCAGCGGCAATCTTGATGGGTGTGGGGTATTGGATCGATCCAGACAGCTGGGGTGCAGGCAATGCGCTGGCGGCACTGTTGATCAAATCCGGTTCCGCCATTATCGAAAACATGTCTGTGCTGTTTGCCATTGGTGTGGCTTACGGTATGTCCAAAGATAAAGATGGTGCAGCTGCGTTAACCGGCTTTGTCGGCTTCCTGGTGGTGACCACGCTCTGTTCACCTGCCGCGGTGGCAATGATTCAGAAAATGCCGGTGGAGCAGGTTCCTGCTGCCTTCGGTAAAATCAATAACCAGTTCGTAGGTATCCTGGTCGGCATTCTCTCCGCTGAAGTGTACAACCGCTTTAGCCACGTTGAGCTGCCAAAAGCGCTGTCGTTCTTTAGCGGACGCCGCTTAGTGCCGATTCTGGTCTCCTTCCTGATGATCGTCGTCGCCTTCATTCTGATGTATGTCTGGCCGATCATCTTTGGTGGACTGGTGAACTTCGGTGAACATATCCAGAAACTGGGCTCTGTCGGTGCAGGCGTATATGCCTTCTTTAACCGCTTGCTGATTCCGGTGGGTCTGCATCATGCCCTGAACTCGGTGTTCTGGTTTGACGTGGCCGGTATTAACGACATTCCTAAGTTCCTCGGCGGTGCGCAGTCTATTGCCAATGGCTCCGGTATCCCAGGGATCACTGGTCGTTACCAGGCGGGCTTCTTCCCGATTATGATGTTTGGTCTGCCGGGCGCTGCGCTGGCGATCTACCACTGTGCGCGTCCAGAAAACCGCGCCAAAGTCGGCGGTATCATGCTGGCGGCGGCTTTTGCTGCCTTCTTCACCGGTATCACTGAACCGCTGGAATTCTCCTTCATGTTCGTGGCACCGGTGCTGTACGTCATCCATGCGGTGTTGACTGGTATTTCAGTATTCATCGCGGCAAGTATGCATTGGATTGCGGGCTTCGGCTTTAGTGCTGGGCTGGTGGATATGGTGCTCTCCACCCGAAATCCGCTGGCGGTTAACTGGTGGATGCTGATCCCACAAGGTCTGGTGTTCTTCGCCATCTACTATGTGGTGTTCCGCTTCACTATCCAGAAATTCAATCTGATGACGCCAGGCCGTGAACTCTCTGCGGGCGATGAAACCGATGGCTACGATGTGAACGTCGACCACAGCGGTAACGGCGAAAGCCAAACCGAATCACTGGCGCGTCGTTATATTGCTGCCGTCGGCGGTTCTGACAACCTGACCAACATCGATGCCTGCATCACCCGTCTGCGTCTGAACGTGAAAGACTCAGCACAGGTCAATGAAGGCGTAGCGAAACGCCTGGGCGCGTCCGGTGTGATTCGTCTGAACAAACAGAGCGTGCAGGTGATTGTCGGTACGCAGGCTGAAATTATTGCCAGCGCGATGAAAACCGTGCTGAGTAAAGGCCCGGTAGCGGCCACTGCGGCGCCTGCTGCAGCAGCTCCGGTTGCGGCTAAACCTCAGGCGGTGCTCAATAGCGAGAAAGCCGTGATCGCCACGCTGGTTGCGCCGGTCAGTGGTGAAATCGTTGCGCTGGACGCAGTGCCAGATGAAGCCTTCGCCAGCAAAGCCGTGGGTGAGGGTCTGGCCATCAAGCCAACCGATAAAACTGTCGTGGCACCGATTGCGGGTACCGTGGTGAAAATCTTCAACACTAACCACGCATTCTGTCTGGAAGCGGCGAACGGTGTCGAGATCGTGGTGCACATGGGTCTGGATACCGTCGCGCTGGAAGGCAAAGGCTTCACACGTTTGGTGGAAGAGGGCGCAACGGTGACGGCGGGTCAGCCGATTCTGGAAATGGATCTGGACTTCCTCAACGCCAATGCGCGTTCAATGATCAGCCCGGTAGTCGTGAGCAACAGCGATGACTTCGCCGGTCTGAATCTGCTGGCAAGCGGTTCTGTTGTCGCGGGTGTGACGCCATTGTATGAAGTGAAAAACTAAGTCCTTGTGATTTAGCCAGAAGGCAGGAAGCAATTCCTGCCTTTTTTGTTTTAAAACGACCAACAAACGGTTGTTTCCCTCCTGCGCTTTGTGGATCATACTCCGTTACTTCGTGGTACAAATCACCCGCTATTGTTTTGAGGATTTTGAGATGAGTGAGGCTGAAGCCCGCCCAACGAACTTTATTCGTCAGATTATCGACGAAGATTTGGCGAGCGGTAAGCACAGCAGTGTGCATACCCGTTTCCCGCCTGAGCCCAATGGTTACCTGCATATTGGCCATGCGAAATCTATCTGCCTGAACTTTGGTATCGCGCAAGATTATCAAGGACAGTGCAACCTGCGTTTTGACGACACTAACCCGGTTAAAGAGGACCTGGAGTTCGTTGAATCCATTAAGCGTGATGTGCAATGGCTGGGCTTTGACTGGAGCGGAGACATTCGTTACTCCTCAGACTACTTTGACCAATTGTTTAACTACGCGGTTGAGCTGATCAATAAAGGTCTGGCTTACGTTGACGAACTGTCAGCGGATGAGATCCGTGAATACCGCGGCACGCTGACCGCACCGGGTAAAAACAGCCCGTATCGCGATCGCAGCGTGGAAGAGAACTTAGCGCTGTTCCAGAAAATGCGTGATGGCGGCTTCGAAGAGGGTAAAGCTTGCCTGCGCGCTAAAATCGACATGGCGTCCAGCTTTATCGTGATGCGCGATCCGGTGTTGTATCGCATTAAGTTTGCCGACCACCACCAGACCGGTGATAAGTGGTGCATCTACCCGATGTACGACTTTACTCACTGCATCTCTGATGCCATCGAAGGCATTACGCACTCGCTCTGCACCCTGGAGTTCCAGGACAACCGTCGTTTGTACGACTGGGTACTGGACAACATCACCATTCCTCAGCATCCGCGTCAGTACGAATTCTCGCGCCTGAATCTGGAATATGCGGTGATGTCGAAGCGTAAGCTGACGCAACTGGTGACCGAGAAAGTGGTTGAAGGCTGGGATGACCCACGCATGCTGACCGTTTCAGGTTTGCGCCGCCGTGGCTACAGCGCTGCGTCCATTCGCGAGTTCTGCCGTCGTATCGGTGTGACCAAGCAGGACAACATCGTGGAGATGGCCTCGCTGGAATCTTGCATCCGTGACGATCTCAATGAGAACGCACCGCGTGCCATGGCTGTTCTTGATCCACTGAAAGTGGTGATCGAGAATCTGCCAGCCGGTCATGAAGAAACGCTGACCATGCCTAATCATCCGAATAAGCCGGAGATGGGAACCCGCGAAGTGCCGTTCAGCCGCGAAGTGTGGATCGATCGTGCTGACTTCCGCGAAGAAGCCAACAAGCAGTACAAGCGTCTGGTGCTGGGTAAAGAAGTGCGTCTGCGTAATGCTTATGTGATCCGCGCTGAGCGTGTGGCAAAAGATGAAGAGGGTAACATCACCTGCATCTATGCAACCTGCGATGTCGACACCCTGAGCAAAGACCCTGCAGATGGTCGCAAGGTGAAAGGGGTGATTCATTGGGTGTCAGCGATTCATGCGCTGCCAGCGGAGTTCCGTCTGTATGATCGTCTGTTCAGCGTGCCAAATCCGGCAGCGGCAGAGGACTTCCTGACCACCATTAACCCGAACTCACTGGAAATCAAACCGGGCTTTGTTGAGTCTGGCTTGCGTACGGCTTCGGTAACTGCGCCGTATCAGTTTGAGCGTGAAGGCTATTTCTGTGCGGATAGCGTCTATTCGCAGCCGGGTAAACTGGTGTTCAACCGCACTGTCGGGCTACGTGATACTTTTGCCAAAATCGGCGAGTAATCCTGTTTGCGATATACCCAAAATAATTCGCGTTGCAGGAAGGCGGCAACTGAACGAATCCCCGGGAGCATACACGAGTATGTGATTGGGGTGAATGAAGGCAGCCAACGCACCTGCGGCTTGAAGTATGACGGGTATAGAACAATATGATCATCTAAGGGCGAGCAATCGCCCTTTTTTATTGCCTGTAATGCGCAACCCACAACCATTTATGCTGCGGGCCGTGAAATCTGCTTGTTGCCTGTTTTTGCGACAATTCTGACTTTAGCAAAATTAACCCATTAGCGAGTGTCAAAAACTTTTTTTCAGGTAGGCTATCCGCTCTCAGACAGGGCTCTGCGGGTTATCAAAGGAAAAAAATGACAAGTCTCGCGTTGGAAGCTAAACACAGTGTGGTGGTTTTGCATCAGCTGATTGAACGTATCTTCAATCAAGCAGAGGGCAGCGATGACAGCATGGAACTGCTTCTGTCGCACTTCCATCCAGAATTCAAAATGGTCACACCACTCGGCAAAGAACTGGATTTGAACGCGACTGAAACGCTGTTTCGTCAGCTGCATGGGCAGCGTGAGGGGATGCGAATCGCCACCAGCGAACATGCGATCATTTCTCAGCAGAGTGATGAGATCACCATTCAATATCGTGAATTACAGATGATGAATGGCACCAATCAAACCCGTATTTCGCTGGCTGTATTGGACTGCAGCACCACCATCCCGCGCTGGCGCTATCTGCACGAAACCTTTGTTGCCTGATTGCAGGCATAAAAAAACCGGTGCCTGGCACCGGTTTTTTTATATTGCATAGCACACGTCATTACTTGTCGTGGAGCGTGTCGTCTTCGCGGCAGTCTCCCAGCGCACAGTGACCATAAAGGTACAGGCTGTGGTTGCTGAGTTTGATGCCATGGCGAGTCGCAATTTCACGCTGACGCGTTTCAATTGATTCGTCGCTAAATTCAATCACTTTGCCGCAATCCAGGCAGATCAAATGATCGTGGTGATGTTGCTGGGTCAGTTCGAATACAGATTTACCGCCTTCGAAGTTATGACGGGTGACGATACCTGCGTCATCAAACTGGTTAAGAACGCGATATACCGTTGCCAGACCAATCTCTTCGCCCATATCAATCAGGCGCTTGTACAAATCTTCCGCACTGACATGGTGGGACTCTGGTCCTGGTCCCTGAAGCACTTCCAAAATTTTCAGTCTTGGGAGAGTGACTTTCAGGCCAGCCTTCTTCAATGCGGAGTTGTTGTCAGTCATGCGGATATTGTCCTGTTACTTTGCGAGTCACTTACGGCTCAAAGGCCTTGAATGTTTAGGTCACGCATATTCTCATTTGCGTCTCATTATAGAACCCAAGCAGTGAAATGAAAACCAAGGCGTCGCGTAAAATCAACAAAAGCTGTAAGGATAAACATCGCTTACGCCATTGAGAAACGTAGTGGTTTGGGTTTCCATTTCACTCAGCCTCATTCTAAAGAGCGAGGAATAAGCGGATGACCATTGCGGGTATTCTACAGATTTGCGGGGAAAAGTTAAAAAACCGTCGCTATTATTTTCATAGGAGATTCCTTTGTTCCGATGTGAGACACCGCTCACATCGGGTAGGGAAGGGGATCAGGCTTCAATGATCTCTTTCAGCTGCAGCTCATCGAAAATCTGCTTCACCCATGCATCAACACGTTCGTTGGTCAGTTCCGGCTGACGGTCTTCGTCAATCGCCAGACCCAGGAAGTGTTTGTCGTCTGCCAGGCCCTTAGAAGCTTCGAAGTGATAACCTTCCGTTGGCCAGTGCCCAACAATAACAGCACCGTTTGGCTCAATGATGTCACGAATGGTGCCCATTGCGTCGCAGAAGTACTCGGCATAATCTTCCTGGTCACCACAACCAAACAGCGCAACCAGTTTGCCATTAAAATCAATTTCTTCCAGTGTCGGGAAGAAGTCGTCCCAGTCACACTGGGCTTCGCCATAATACCAGGTCGGAATGCCCAGCAGCAGGATGTCGAATGCTGCGAGATCTTCTTTGGTGCTCTTAGCAATGTCATGCACTTCGGCGACATCTTTACCCAGTTGTTTCTGGATCATTTTTGCAATGTTTTCAGTGTTGCCGGTATCGCTGCCGAAGAAAATGCCTACGATTGCCATGGGTTAGATAACCTCTTAAATCCTGATTGTGAAAGTAAGTCAGTTGACTGCACATTTAAGCGAATGATAGCAGACCAGTGAAAAGCGCGGAACGTGTAAAGTCTTAACTTTGTGTTCCTGTGTGCGGTCTCTGCGCGTTAAGACAGTTTGAGTTGCGCCAGCAGCATTTGTTCAATCAATTCGCTGCGACTGATGTTTTGCTGATCGGCCAAGGTGTTAAGTGCGTCAACAGCTTCGCTGGACATCTTTAGCTCAACACGACGCAGCCCTCGCACTTTATCGCGCTTGAGCTGGTTACGTTTGTTGATACGTAACTGTTCGTCACGCGTCAGCAGACTGGTTTTTGGTCGACCAGGACGCCGCTCGTCTGCAAAAAGATCGAGCGTGGTACGGTCTGTCTGTTCTTTTGCCATGATTTGTGAAACTGAGTGGGCGCGAACGGCGGAAAGGCGCTGCGCGATTTATACATTATCGGCCCGACCGCGGCGAAAAAATCATCCGCGGCAAATTTTTAGCGCGACATCATACTCCAGCGCCATCCGTGACGCCAACCCTAAACCGCTAACAGCAAGCTTTTGCTTTTACAGGTTAAAAAAGCGACGAACCGTGCGCAAAACCGCATCAGGTTTTTCCGCGTGCACCCAGTGACCGGCACCGCTGATCACATGTGCGTGGGCCTGCGGGAACTGACGCAGCAGTGCATCGCGATGCTGATTGTCCAGATAAGGCGAATCACCGCCGCGGATAAACAGTGCCGGATGTGGCCAGGCAGGGATATCTTCCCAACCAGAAATCGTGGTGTAGTTATCCCACAGGACAGGGACATTAAAGCGCCACTCCCCCTCGGCAAACGATTTCAGGATGAACTGAATGACGCCCTCTTCGTTGATGTGCTGGCGCATCACTTCCGCGGCTTCACTACGACGCGTCACGCCTGCGGCGGTCACGGCACGAATCGCGGCAAAGATTTCATCGTGACGGCGCGTTTGGTAATCCACCGGGGCAATATCAATTAACACCATCTTCTCGATGCGTTCCGGTGCCACGGCACTCAATGCCATGGCGATCTTTCCACCCATCGAATGGCCAATCACGCTGGCACGTTCAATCTGGTGAGCATCCAGTGTGTCAACGATGTCTTGCGCCATCGCGGCATAATTCATGATCTCGCTGCGTTCGGATAACCCATGGTTACGCACATCAACTTGCAGCGTTGGGCGTGCATCGCGCACACCGCGTACCAGCACCCCCAGGTTATCGAGGCTGCCAAAAAGGCCATGAATTAACAGAATCGGTGTGGCATCAGGCGAAGATTGTTCAGTTTGCAGACGGGCGTTCAAAATCATGGCTAAAGTTCTTACGGTTGTGACCTTGGCTTAGGTTATCATGGATTCACCTGTCCAGGAGCCAGCCGGCCAGGCATTAGGGCATATTCCGACTTTTGCCCTGAAACGAT
Source organism: Type-D symbiont of Plautia stali (assembly GCF_001485335.1). Classification (NCBI taxonomy): domain Bacteria; kingdom Pseudomonadati; phylum Pseudomonadota; class Gammaproteobacteria; order Enterobacterales; family Enterobacteriaceae; species Type-D symbiont of Plautia stali. The sequence continues at coordinate 14,343 of NZ_BBOC01000039.1, forward strand.
GCCAGCGCTATCGGCTACCACGGATTTAACTTTATAATCCTTATGTTAGAGCCCGCTCACATTTTGCACGACTGGATTTTGCTAAGGCCGTTGCAACAATGCGTGGTTCTGTCATTTGCCAGAATTGTACGGAATAAGATGAAAACGATTGAAGTTGACGAAGAACTCTACCGTTATATTGCCAGCCACACGCAGCACATTGGTGAAAGCGCCTCCGATATTTTGCGCCGCATGCTGAAATTCACTGCAGGCCAGAGTGCGCCCGCCGCACCTGCCGCCAGTGCGACAGTCAAGGAAGCGCAGCCTGCGCGTAACGACGCGCGTCCTCAGGATCGCGTACGTGCCGTGCGTGAACTGCTGCTTTCCGATGAGTATGCTGAGCAGAATAAGGCGGTTAATCGCTTTATGCTGGTACTGTCAACGCTCTATCGTCTTGATCCGGCAGCTTTTGCTGATGCTACTGCCTCGCTGCAGGGCCGCACGCGCGTTTACTTTGCGGGTGACGAGCACACGCTGTTGCAAAATGGCACCCATACTAAGCCGAAGCATGTTCCCGGCACGCCGTACTGGGTGATCACCAATACCAATACAGGTCGCAAATGCAGCATGGTTGAACACATCATGCTGGCTATGCAGTTCCCTCAGGAACTGACAGAGAAAGTTCGCGGCACCATTTAAACCGAAGCGTCAGGGAGAAGCGCCAATGGCCAATCACCCCCGTGCCGGGCAACCCGCCCAGCAGAGCGATTTGATTAACGTTGCACAATTAACCTCGCAGTATTACGTCCTGAAGCCAGATGCGGCGAACCCGGACCATGCGGTGAAATTTGGCACCTCCGGCCACCGCGGCAGCGCGGGACGTCACAGCTTCAACGAAGTGCACATTCTGGCGATTGCGCAAGCGATCGCCGAAGAGCGCAAAAAGAACGGCATCACCGGTCCTTGCTACGTGGGTAAAGATACCCACGCGCTGTCTGAACCGGCAATTTTGTCGGTGCTGGAAGTGCTGGCGGCCAACGGTGTGGACGTCATTGTGCAGCAAGAGAATGGCTACACGCCGACGCCTGCGATCTCCAATGCCATTCTTGAGCACAACAAGCGTGGTGGCGTGCAGGCCGATGGTATCGTGATCACGCCTTCACATAACCCGCCAGAAGACGGTGGCATCAAGTACAACCCACCAAACGGTGGACCGGCTGATACCAATGTCACCAAAGTGGTGGAAGACCGGGCTAACCAACTGATCAAAGGCGAGTTGAAAGACGTGAAGCGTCTGCCGTTGGATCAGGCATGGGCGAGTGGTCATATCGTTGAGCAGGATCTGATTCAACCTTACGTTGAAGGATTGGCTCAGGTTATCGATTTCCCGGCTATCCAGAAAGCGGGCCTGAAAATTGGCGTTGATCCACTCGGTGGTTCGGGTATCGCCTACTGGCAGCGCATTGCTGAGCATTACAAGCTGGATTTGACCCTCGTTAACGATGCTGTCGATCAGACCTTCCGCTTTATGCATCTGGATAAAGATGGCGTGGTGCGCATGGACTGTTCGTCAGAGTGTGCGATGGCCGGTCTGCTGGCGTACAAAGATAAGTTTGATCTGGCGTTTGGTAACGACCCAGATTATGACCGCCACGGTATCGTCACGCCTGCTGGCTTGATGAATCCAAACCATTATCTGGCTGTCGCGATCAACTACCTGTTCCAGCATCGCCCTCAGTGGGGCAAAGATGTGGCAGTGGGTAAGACCCTGGTGTCCAGCGCGATGATTGACCGCGTAGTGAACGACATCGGTCGCAAACTTGTTGAAGTGCCGGTCGGCTTCAAATGGTTTGTTGATGGCCTGTTTGATGGCAGCTTCGGTTTCGGTGGCGAAGAGAGTGCGGGTGCTTCGTTCCTGCGCTTCGATGGTTCCGCCTGGTCAACCGATAAAGACGGCATCATTCTGTGCCTGCTGGCAGCAGAAATTACGGCTGTGACCGGTAAGAATCCGCAGCAGCACTATGACGAGCTGGCAGAGCGCTTTGGTGCCCCAAGCTATAACCGTCTGCAGGCACCTGCGACTTCGGCGCAGAAAGCGGCACTGTCTAAGCTGTCACCTGAGATGGTCAGCGCGGACACGCTGGCAGGCGATCCGATCACTGCACGTCTGACGGCTGCGCCGGGTAACGGTGCATCCATTGGCGGCCTGAAAGTGATGACGGAAAACGGCTGGTTTGCCGCACGTCCGTCAGGCACTGAAGATGCCTACAAAATCTACTGTGAAAGCTTCCTCGGCGCTGAGCATCGCCAGCAGATCGAGAAAGAAGCGGTAGAGATTGTCAGTGAAGTGCTGAAAAACGCGTAATTGCTGACAGAAATGTAAAGGCCGCTAAGCGGCCTTTTTTTATGGCATGAACCGATAACCGATTCCGGTTTCCGTGATCAAATGGCTGGGTTGGGTCGGGTTCGATTCCAGCTTTTGGCGCAGATGACCCATATAGATGCGCAGATAATGGCTGTGCTCCACCGCATTTGGCCCCCACACCTGATTCAGCAGTTGCCGCTGCGTCAGCACTTTGCCCGCGTTATTCACTAATAAACTCAGCAAGCGAAACTCTGTGGGCGTCAGATGAATCTCCTTTTCATTGCGCAGCACACGCCGTGCTGCCAGATCCACACTCACTTCGCCAAATTTCACTACCGGTTCAGGTTGGCTGCTTTGATGACGACGCAATGCAACCCGCACGCGCGCCAGCAATTCACCAACGCCAAACGGTTTGGTCAGATAGTCATCGGCACCCGCATCCAGCGCATCAATTTTATCCTGCTCATCACTGCGTGCAGACAGCACAATCACCGGCATGCTGCTCCACTGGCGCACTTCGCGGATAAAGTCATTGCCATCCCCATCGGGCAGACCAAGATCGAGGATCACCAGGTCCGGCTTGCGCGTCGCGGCTTCAATCAGTCCACGCTGTAATTGCTCCGCTTCCACAATTTTCAGGCCCTCGCTCTCCAGCGCCAGGCGCACGAAACGGCGGATCTCCTTTTCATCTTCAACAATCAAGATGGTCGTCACGCTGACTCCTGCCACAGGTAAAGTTAACACGGCACTTTATCAAGAATCTGACACCACGTCCGCGCTGATATTTATAACCTTAAGCGATCGATAGTTTTACATCTTTGTAACTAACTTTCAGATAAGCCTGATTAGTGCAAAAAAAGATCAAAATAAGTGGTCGGATGAGTAGTAAAATTACACAAGCAAGGGTAATATCTGAGGCAGATCACATTTAACACAAAAATAATCACGAGGGGGCAAAGATGTATCAGGCATATCCACTCTATAAAATCGTACTGCGCCGCGTGCTGGTGGTATTGGGCGGTTTACTCGCGCTGCCGGTGATGCTGTTCCGCCAGGATCGTGCGCGTTTTTACAGTTATCTGCACCGTGTATGGTGCAAAACCAGCACCATGCCCGTCTGGCTGGCGCAGTCTGAAGCGGCTGCCGGTATCTACTGGTAATCGCGCTGCCTCGACAATAACCCGGGACTTGTTGCGAAGTACCGGGTTTTTTATCCGAATTTTTCATTTCCGGCTTATGTCCCCGCTGTTATCAGCGTCTATTTCGGCTACACTTAAAACCTCTACAAGATTTTGGAGGTTGTACAAGTATGAGCGAAAAAATTCCTGTTGGTATCAGTGCTTGCCTGCTCGGGGATAAGGTCCGGTTTGACGGTGGCCACAAGCGTTTCGCTTTTGCAACCGACGAGCTGACACCTTTCATCCGTTTTGAGCCGGTCTGCCCAGAGATGGCGATTGGTCTGCCGACGCCACGCCCAGCCCTGCGACTGGTCAAAGAGTCAGATGAGCAGATCCATCTGTGCTTCAGCAAAGATGGCGGCCAGGAAGTCACGGATGAGATGCAGCGCTGGTCTGCCGATCGCGTGAAATCGCTGCATCACCTGTGTGGCTATATTCTTTGCGCCAAATCCCCGAGTTGCGGTCTGGAGCGGGTGCGGGTGTATCAACCTAATACCAATGACAACCGTAAAGCCGGCACCGGCATTTTCACCGCCTTCCTGCAAAAAGAGATGCCCTGGCTGCCGCTGGAGGAAGATGGCCGTCTGCATGATGACGCTTTGCGCGAAAACTTCATGGGCCGGGTGTATGCGCTGCATGAGTTCAATGAGATGTGGCGCAGTGGGTTGACGCGCCACAAGCTGATTGCCTTCCACAGCCGTTACAAATTGCTGTTGCTCTCCCATGCGCAGGACGAGTATCGGGAAATGGGGCGCTTTGTCGCAGCGATGGAGCAGTGGGACTCGCTTGAAGACTACGCCTATGAATACCGCATCCGTTTGATGCATCTCATGTCGCATCAGGCTTCTCGGCGTAATCACACCAACGTGCTGATGCATGTGCAGGGCTATTTCCGTCCGCAGCTCACCTCGCCGCAGCGTCAGGAGCTGGCTCAGCTCATCGACCGCTACCGCACTGGCGTACAACCGTTGTTAGTGCCTATCACCATGCTGAAACATTACATGGCGGAGTTCCCGCACCCGTGGCTGGCACAACAGCGTTACTTTGATCCTTACCCGGAAGCGCTGCGTCTGCGCTACGGTCAATAATCCCGGAGCGCTATGACCACCCATCTCGTCTGGTTGCGAAACGACCTGCGCATCAATGACAACACCGCTCTGGCTGCCGCCTGCCGTGACAGCCAGGCGACAGTGCTGGCGCTGTTTGTGGCGACGCCCAAACAGTGGCAGCAGCACCATATGGCGCCGAAACAGGCGGCGTTTATCCATCAGAACCTGTGCTTGTTGCAGGACTCGTTGGCCGAGCGCGGCATCAAGTTGCACTACCATCAGTGTGATGATTTTGGCGCGTCAGTGGATTACCTGAGTGAATTTTGCCAGCAGCATCAGGTGGATGAGCTGTATTACAACTATCAATATGAGATCAATGAGCGCGAACGCGATGCTGCGGCCGAAAAGCGCCTTGATGCACAGGGTGTGATTTGCCAGGGGTTTGACGACAGCCTACTGTTGCCGCCGGGCAGCGTACAGACCGGCAATCACAGCATGTTTAAAGTTTTCACGCCGTTCAGCCGTGCCTTTGTGCGTCGATTACATCAGGGATTGCCGGAGTGCCATCGTGCACCGCAAGCACGCCGAGATACCCCCATCAGTGCTGGCAAAAAAATTCCCGCTTTCGATTATCCGTTTGAAGACATTGATGCATCGCTGTTTCCCGCAGGCGAAGAGGCCGCGCTGAAACAGCTGCGCCATTTCGGCAAGCAGGCGGTGCAGCATTATCCTGAAGTGCGCGACTTACCAGCACTGGATGGCACCAGCCGCCTGTCGCCGTATCTGGCGATTGGCGTGTTATCCCCGCGCCAGTGTTTGCATCGCATTTTGAAAGAGCACCCTGATGCGCTCAACGAAGGCAAAGCGTTCACCTGGCTCAATGAACTGATTTGGCGCGATTTTTATCGTCACCTGATGGTGGCGTTTCCGGCGCTATGTAAACACCAGCCGTTTGTGGACTGGACGCGTAACGTAAAGTGGCAAAAAAATGCCGAGCACCTCACCGCGTGGAAGCAGGGAAAAACCGGCTATCCGATTGTGGATGCGGCGATGCGTCAACTGAACACCCTGGGCTGGATGCATAACCGGTTGCGCATGATAGTTGCCAGTTTCCTGGTGAAGGATCTGTTAATCGACTGGCATGAGGGCGAGCGCTATTTTATGCAGCAGTTGATTGATGGCGATCTGGCCGCCAACAACGGCGGCTGGCAGTGGGCGGCGTCCACCGGTACCGATGCCGCACCGTACTTTCGTATCTTCAATCCCACCACCCAAGGCGAACGCTTCGATAAGCAGGGCGAATTTATCCGCCAGTGGTTGCCAGAGTTGCAAGACGTGCCGGATAGCGATATCCATCAGCCTCAGGTCTGGGCGCAGAAAAATAACAAGAAACTCGATTATCCCGCGCCAATCGTGGAACATAAGGACGCACGTAAAAAGACACTAGATGCCTTTGAGCACGCGCGCAGCGTGGCTTAAGCGGTCAGGGAGCCGGAATGAATAATGTCGAGTTAGAAAAGATCGTAAACCTTCAGCTGAACACCAGCGCCTTCAGTGACTATGCCCCTAACGGTTTGCAGGTCGAAGGCCGTGCCGACGTGAAAACCCTTATCACCGGGGTCACGGCTTGTCAGGCGCTGTTAGATGAAGCGGTAAAGCGCAATGCCGATGCGATTTTGGTGCATCATGGTTACTTCTGGAAAAGCGAATCACCGCTGATTAAAGGGATGAAGCGCCAGCGCCTGCGCACCTTGTTGACCAACGACATCAACCTGTATGGCTGGCATCTGCCGCTGGATGCGCACCCTGAATTGGGGAACAACGCGCAGCTGGCGAAGCTGTTCGATATTGACGTTAAAGGTGAAATTCAACCGTTAGTGCCTTGGGGTGAACTGGCTGAACCTGTGAGTGGCGAAGCGCTGGCCGCAAAAATTGCCGAACGGCTTGGGCGCACACCGCTGCACTGTGGTGACAACGCGCCAGCACTGATCAAACGTGTGGCTTGGTGTAGCGGCGGCGGTCAGGGCTTTATCGACAGCGCAGCGGCCTTTGGCGTAGATGCCTTCATCAGCGGTGAAGTCTCCGAACAAACCATCCACAGCGCACGCGAGCAGGGTTTGCATTTCTTTGCCGCCGGGCATCACGCCACCGAACGCGCCGGTATTAAAGCCTTAGGTGAATGGCTGGCTGAAAATCATGGTCTGGATGTCACCTTTATTGATATCAATAATCCTGCCTGATCTCCCTTTCTCACGCCCTTAACCTGCGTTAAGGGCGCAAATCGGTTGACACACCTCCGTCACTTTCGCATAACTTATTGACTTTAAGCATAAGCAAAGCGCTTTGCGGGCATTTTTTGTCCGCTTTGGTGATGACCAGGAGGTAGGTTTTGCAACGAGCACGTTGTTATCTGCTTGGTGAACGGGCGGTGGTGTTGGAACTGGAACCGCCGATTTCGTTGACCAGTCAGCAGCGCATTTGGGGATTATGCCAAAGGCTGCAGCACAATGATCAGGTGCAGGAAGTGATTCCGGGGATGAACAACCTGACGCTGCTGCTGCGCGATCCTCAGCTGAATGCGCTGGATGCCATCGAGCGTTTACAGCGCTGGTGGGAAGAGAGCGAAGAGCAGATTCCTGAATCACGTCGGGTTGAGATCCCAGTGGTGTACGGTGGCGTCGGTGGCCCCGACCTGCAGGTAGTGGCCGAGGGCGCCAGTATGACGCCAAAGCAGGTGGTTGAACTGCACAGTAGCACAGACTACGTGGTGTATTTCATCGGCTTCCAGCCGGGTTTCCCCTACCTGGGCGGCCTGGACGAGCGGCTGCACACGCCTCGTCGCGCTGAGCCTCGGGTGCAAGTTCCCCGTGGTTCGGTGGGTATTGGTGGCAGCCAGACCGGCATCTATCCTCTGGCCGCACCGGGTGGCTGGCAGTTGATTGGTCAGACCCAGCTCAGCTTGTTCGATCCTTTACAACATCCGCCAACGTTGCTGCGTCCTGGCGACAGCGTGCGCTTTGTACCGCAGCAGGAGGGCGTATGTTAAACATTTTACGAGCCGGATTGATGACCTCGATTCAGGATCAGGGGCGCAGTGGCTGGCGGCAGTATGGCATCAGCGTGAGTGGCGCACTCGACCAGCCGTCGATGCGCACCGCCAATATGCTGGTGGGCAACCCGGAAGAGAGCGCGGTGCTGGAAATCGTGCTGGGTCAGTTTAAAGCCGAGTTCAAGCGTGACGGCTGGTTCGCACTGACCGGTGCGGGCTGTAACGCCGACCTCGACGGCAAACCGGTATGGACCGGCTGGCGCTTGCCGGTGAAAAAAGGGCAGGTGCTGTCTCTGGCGATGCCGGTGCGCGGGATGCGCAGCTATCTGGCGGTGAATGGCGGTTTTGCCACAGATGCCATGCTGGGTTCGCACAGTACCGATCTCAAAGCCGGCTTTGGGGGATGGCAGGGGCGAAAACTGCAAGATGGTGATCAACTGCCGTTAGGGAAAGCCACGCGTACTTTCAAGGCAAAAGCCGGTGTGCGCCAATTGCTTTGGGGCAACCGCATCCGCGCTTTACCGGGCCCAGAATACAGCGAGTTCACACGTGAAGCGCAGGAAGGATTCTGGCGCAGCCCGTGGAAGCTCAGCCCGCAGAGTAATCGTATGGGCTATCGCTTACAGGGACGGCAGCTACAGCGCAAAGCCACGCGTGATTTGCTCTCTCACGGATTAGTGCCTGGCGTGGTGCAGGTGCCACCGAATGGCCAGCCTATTGTGCTGATGGCCGATGCGCAAACCACGGGCGGTTATCCGCGTATTGCCTGCGTAATCGAAGCTGACCTCTACCAACTGGCGCAAATTCGCCTCGGTGAACCCATCCACTTTATCCATTGCACCCTGGAAGAAGCCCTGCTGGCGAAGCAGCATCAACAGCGCTCCTTCGATCAAATAGCCTGGGGGCTTGCTCATGAAGATTGATCTCAATGCCGATCTCGGTGAAGGCAGCGCCAGCGATCAGGAACTGCTGACGCTGGTCAGCTCTGCCAACATCGCCTGCGGTTTCCACGCAGGTGATGCGCAAACCATGCTGCAGTCGGTGCGCTGGGCTAAAGCCAGCGGTGTAGCGATTGGCGCACATCCCAGCTTCCCAGATCGGGAAAACTTTGGACGTACCGCCATGCATCTCCCGCCGGAAACGGTGTATGCCCAGATGATTTATCAAATTGGTGCACTGAAAAGTATCACTGAAAGTGAAGGCGAACGTCTGGTGCATGTGAAGCCACATGGCATGCTTTACAACCAGGCAGCCGGAGATGCTCAGCTGGCGGATGCGATTGCGTGCGCCGTTAAAGCGGTTGATCCCACATTAATTCTGGTCGGTCTGGCAGGGAGTGCCTCCATCGCGGCCGCTGCGCATCATGGCTTGCGCACGCGCGAGGAAGTGTTTGCCGATCGCGGCTATCTGGCGAGCGGGGCATTAGTGCCGCGTAGCCAGGCAGGGGCGATGATCGAAGAGGCCGATCTGGCTCTGGCGCAGACGCTGGCCATGGTGCAACAGCGCCAGGTGCAGAGCATCAGCGGTGAGTGGGTGAAGGTCAATGCAGAAACCGTTTGTCTGCACGGCGATGGCGCGCACGCACTGCAATTCGCGCGTACGCTGCGTGCGGCATTTACGGCACATCAAATCACTGTCACCAGCGCATAACAATGATTCACCCGCCCGGCAGCAGCTTGTCGGGCTTTTTATTTTCTGATGAGGGTAAACAATGGATAATGTGGTCAATCTCTGGCCGTTACTCGGCATTGCCACTATCGTGCTGGGGTTCGTATTGCGTTTTAACCCGGTGCTGGTGGTGATTGTCGCCGGTTTTGTCACGGGACTGGCGGCACATCTGCCGCTGGCGGACATTCTGGAAAAGTTGGGTTCCGGCTTCCTGAACACCCGTAACCTGCCGCTGATTTTGTTACTGCCGCTGGCGGTTATCGGCTTGCTGGAGCGCCATGGTCTGAAAGAGCGTGCGCAAACCTGGATCGCGCAGATCAAAACCGCAACGGCTGGCCGTTTGCTGATCGTCTACCTGTTCGTGCGTGAAATCACCGCGGCACTGGGATTAACCAGCCTTGGCGGCCATCCACAGATGGTGCGTCCTCTGTTAGCGCCGATGGCAGAAGGGGCCACTGAAAATCGTTACGGCGAAGTGCCCGATGAAGTGCGCCATCGTCTGCGAGCCATGTCGGCTGCCACCGATAACGTCGGTCTGTTTTTTGGTGAGGATATCTTTGTTGCCTTTGGTGCCATTATCTTCATGCACAACTTTATGCAGGAGTCGGCGGGCATCAGCACCGAACCGTTGCATATCGCCTTGTGGGGCATTCCTACCGCGCTCTGCGCCTTCCTCATCCACTCAGCACGTTTAGTGCGGCTTGACCGTCAGCTTGCGCGTGAATTAGGCGCACTGAATCAGCAGGCACTGAACGCTAAAGGAGGGCAATAATGTTTCAGCAACAATATTTGATGTGGCTGGCGGGTGTCATCCTGCTGGTGGTGGCGGTGCTCTCCTGGCGTGACAGCGCCAACCCACGCCGTTTTACCACCGGACTATTCTGGGCGCTGTATGGCCTGATTTTCCTGCTCGGTGATGGTGCTTACCAATTGATGGGACAGTGGGCGGGTGATGCCGCGCTGGGTAAGCGTTGGTTACACATCGGCGTAGGTGTGGCCGTGGTACTGATGGCGCTGATTGCTGGCTTCGGAGGCGTGCGCCTTGGCAGCTATCATCAGCGCAGTGATAAGCAGAAACAGGAAAGCGCCGGGCGTCTGCGTAACAAACTGTTCCTGCCTGCGCTGGCAATTCCCGTGGTTACGGTGATTGGCGTACTGGCGTTTAACAATATTCCCGGCTTGCAGGATGCAGTGTTCGGTCCTGGCAACCACTCTACGTTGGTGACGCTGTTCTCGATGATGGTGGGCTGTGTGCTGGGCTGGTTAATTGCCTTGAAGTTCACCCACGAAAAACCGCTGCAGTCGATTCAGGAAACGCGTCGCTTACTGGATGCCGTGGGCTGGGCCTTTATTTTGCCGCAGATCCTCGCCACCTTGGGTCTGCTGTTCACCAGCGCCGGCGTGGGCACGGCCATTTCCCATCTCACCGAACAGTATCTGGCGGTAGATAACCGTCTGATTGCGGTAGCCGTGTATGCGATTGGTATGGCGCTGTTGACCATGGTGATGGGCAATGCCTTTGCGGCTTTCCCGATTGTCACTGCGGGGATTGGGATTCCGATTCTGGTGTTGCAGCATGGGGGTAATCCGGCGGTGATGGCGGCGATTGGCATGTTCTCTGGCTACTGCGGCACGTTGATGACGCCAATGGCGGCTAACTTCAACATCGTGCCTGCTCGCTTGTTAGAACTGCCGGACCGTAATGCAGTGATCAAGGCTCAGGTGCCCACCGGTGTGCTACTGTTGGTGGTAAACGTGTTCCTGCTCTACTTCCTGATGTTCCTGTGAGGCCGTAATGAAAACCGTGTTGATGACCGCCTTTGAACCCTTTGGCGGTGAAAGCATTAACCCTTCGTGGGAAGCCGTACGCAGTTTTGATGGCAAAGAAATCGCGGGTGCGCGCATTGTTGTGCGCCAGTTGCCAGTGGTGTTTGCCAGCTGTGGCAAAGTGCTAACCCAGGCGCTGGAAGAGATTCAGCCAGACCGCGTGCTGTGCGTGGGGCAGGCGGGAGGACGCAGCGATATTACCGTTGAACGCGTGGCGATTAACGTGAATGACGCGCGTATTCCTGACAACGATCGGCAGCAACCGATCGACCAGCCTATTGTGGCAGATGGTCCAGCCGCTTACTTCTCCACGTTGCCCATTAAGGCGATTGTGGCGGCACTGCGCGAAGTCGGCGTGCCGGCTTCGGTGTCGCAAACGGCGGGGACCTTCACCTGTAATAACGTGATGTACAGTTTGCTGCACTGGTTGCAGACCACCCATAGCCCGGCGCGGGGGGGATTTATCCATATCCCCTATATGCCAGAGCAGGCGGTGAACCATCCCGGTGTGGCGAGCATGGCAACCGCCAGCGTGATTCTGGCACTGGAAACCGCACTGCAGGTGATCTTGAGCACTGAGCAGGACATTCGTGTCGTTGGTGGCGCAACGCACTAACAGGAGATGTGATGCCTGAGGGACCGGAGATCCGCCGTGCGGCGGATCAATTGGCCGCGGCAATGGTGGGCAAACCGCTGACTGATGTGTGGTTTGCCTTTCCTGAGCTGAAAACCTACGAACCGGCGCTGATGGGGGAAACCATCAACGCCTTCGAGACGCGCGGCAAAGCGCTGCTGACGCACTTTTCTAACGGCTTAATTCTTTACAGCCATAACCAACTCTATGGTGTCTGGCGCGTGGTGCCCACGGGAACCGAACCCAATACCTCGCGGCAACTGCGCGTGCGCCTGGCGAACGCCGACCAAACCATCCTGCTGTACAGCGCCTCCGATATTGAACTGCTCAACGCGGATACTTTAGGTGCACATCCTTTCCTGCAGCGGGTCGGACCCGATGTGCTTGACGCCAGCCTGACTGTGGAGGAAGTGCGCGAGCGATTGCTGTCGCCGCGTTTTCGTCGTCGTCAGTTTAGCGGCCTGTTACTCGATCAGGCATTTTTGGCTGGCTTGGGTAATTATCTGCGCGTGGAGATTTTATGGCACGCGGGCTTGTTAGCGTCCCATCGTGCGCAAGATCTGACTGAAGTGCAGCTCAATGCGTTAAGTGAAGCGACGCTGGCAGTACCGCGTTTGTCGTATCAGATGCGTGGCAGTATGAAGAAATATCACGAAGAGGCGGCATTTCGTTTTGAAGTGTTTCATCGCCAGGGCAAGAAATGTCGGCGTTGTGGCACTCTCATCGAGAAGGGCGTGCTGTCATCGCGACCGTTCTACTGGTGTCCGGGATGCCAGAAATGAAAAGGGCGGGATAACCCGCCCTCTGTTTTATTTCTTCAGCGCCGAAGTGAATGGACGCTCGGTGTAACCGGTATACAGCTGACGTGGACGCGCAATCTTCATGCCTTCGTCGTGCATCTCTTTCCAGTGTGCAATCCAACCCACGGTACGCGCCATCGCGAAGATCACGGTAAACATGGAAGACGGAATGCCCATCGCTTTCAGAATAATGCCAGAGTAGAAATCGACGTTTGGATAGAGTTTACGTTCGATGAAGTACGGGTCGTTCAGCGCAATGTGTTCCAGCTCCATCGCCACTTCCAGCAGATCATCTTTCATGCCCAATTCGTTCAGCACTTCGTGACAGGTTTCACGCATCACAGTGGCGCGCGGGTCATAGTTTTTATAAACACGGTGACCAAAGCCCATCAGGCGGAATGAATCGTTTTTGTCTTTCGCTCGACGCACGAACTCTGGGATGTGATCCACAGTGCTGATCTCTTCCAGCATGCGCAGGGTGGCTTCGTTGGCGCCGCCGTGAGCCGGTCCCCACAGGGAAGCAATACCGGCCGCGATACAGGCAAACGGGTTCGCACCAGAAGAACCGGCGGTACGCACAGTGGAGGTGGAGGCGTTCTGCTCATGGTCGGCGTGCAGGATCAGAATACGGTCCATCGCGCGTTCCAGTACCGGATTCACTTTGTACTCTTCACATGGTGTAGCGAACATCATGTGCAGGAAGTTACCAGCATAGGACAAGTCGTTGCGTGGATACACAAACGGCTGACCGATGGAATATTTGTAACACATGGCTGCCATGGTCGGCATTTTCGACAACAGACGGAAAGCGGCGATTTCGCGGTGACGTTCAATATTAACGTCTAAGGAGTCGTGATAAAACGCGGCCAACGCGCCTGTTACGCCACACATCACTGCCATTGGATGCGAATCGCGGCGGAAGCCATGGAACAGTCGGGTGATTTGTTCGTGAATCATGGTGTGGCGGGTAACGGTGGTGCGGAACTCTTCGAACTGGGCTTGGGTCGGGGCTTCACCATTCAGCAGGATGTAACACACTTCGAGATAGTTGGAGTGGGTTGCCAGCTCAGAAATCGGGAATCCGCGGTGTAACAGAATGCCTTCATCACCGTCGATAAAGGTGATTTTAGATTCGCATGACGCAGTAGAGGTAAAGCCGGGATCAAAAGTGAACAGGCCATGTGAGCCCAAGGCGCGGACATCAACAACATCTTGTCCCAGCGTACCTTGCATCACATCCAGTTCAACGGAAGCGTTATCTTGTAGGGTTAGCGTCACTTTTTTATCTGTCATTTTTCGTCTCCATAGCGCCTTAGTAGGTAAGGATCTTAGACACCAGAATAGCCTTCATGTTGTGTAAAACCACAATCTTCACAGTATCACTCTGCGGTAACGTTTGTCGTGCAGGGTTACAGAGCTAAAGATGCGTTAGGGCCAGTCGGTGGCGTTCGGGCATGACATGCTGAACAGCGCGGATGTTAAAGATCCTGTCACGACATAACTTCTTGGTAACCAATAACCTGATGCTTTGTGTTGCTCGTAATGGCAATGTTACATAACTTGAGCTTAGGGGAAAGTGTATCCCCATAACTTTTGTGCATCATAGGGCTTTAATGCGTTTGTTTGTAACTGAAATGTTGATCTTTTGTCAAATCAGATAATTAAAAATGTATGAATTGTGAAATTCGTGAGGGTGATCACTGTTCAGCTTAAATGTGACCAAAGAGATTGTAGGGGAATTGTAATCAGAATGTGATCCTCCTATACTGCGGCCAGGTCTCCGGAATACCCTGACACCAGGAGCCACCCAGCGTTTTACCCGCGTCACATAACACTGGATGTTGCTATTTTGGTGGCGGTTGCAGTCTGAACACGCGCTGTGCTCTGATGCGACTCAGGTCCGGAGGAAGCAAAATAAAAAAGAGCTGTGTGGGCAAAACCGTGAAAAAACAAAGACCTGTTAACTTGGATCTCTCGACGATCCGGTTTCCCGTTACTGCAATATCGTCCATTCTCCACCGCGTCTCCGGCGTGATTACCTTTGTCGCTCTCGGAATACTGCTCTGGTTACTGGGTCTCTCTCTCTCTTCTCCTGAAGGCTTCCAGCAAGCGGCGTCCATCATGGACAGCTTCTTCGCCAAATTCATCATGTGGGGCATCCTGACTGCACTGGCGTATCACGTCGTGGGCGGTATTCGTCATATGCTGGCTGATTTTGGCTTTATGGAAGAAACCCTGCAGGTGGGAACCCGTTCCGCGCAAGCGGCTTTTGGTATCACTGTCGTGCTCTCAATTTTGGCTGGAGTCCTCGTATGGTAAGCAATGCTTCTGCATTAGGACGCAACGGTATTCATGACTGGCTGTTACTGCGTGCTGCTGCAATCTTAATGACGCTCTACATCATCTACCTGCTTGGCTTTGTGGTGATGACCGGCACCCTGACCTATGACAACTGGCATGGCTTCTTCGCTTCTGCCTTCACCAAAGTGTTTACGATACTGACGCTATTCTCGATCCTGGTCCACGGCTGGATTGGCATGTGGCAGGTCCTGACCGACTACGTTAAGCCGGTAGCAACCCGTTTGCTGCTGCAGTTTGTGATTGTGGTCGCGCTGTTGTCGTACGCCGTTTATGGAATTGTTGTTGTGTGGGGTGTGTAAATGAGTTTGCCAGTCAGAGAATTTGATGCCGTGGTGATCGGCGCGGGTGGCGCGGGAATGCGCGCGGCTCTGCAAATCTCCCAATCGGGCCAGACCTGTGCCCTGTTATCCAAAGTTTTCCCGACCCGTTCTCATACCGTATCTGCGCAGGGCGGTATCACCGTTGCGCTGGGTAACACCCATGACGATAACTGGGAATGGCATATGTATGACACCGTCAAAGGCTCCGACTACATCGGTGACCAGGACGCGATCGAATATATGTGTCACGTCGGTCCAGAAGCGATTCTGGAACTGGAACACATGGGTCTGCCTTTCTCACGTCTTGATGACGGCCGCGTGTATCAGCGTCCGTTTGGTGGTCAGTCGAAAAACTTCGGCGGTGAGCAGGCGGCGCGTACCGCTGCGGCAGCCGACCGTACGGGCCACGCACTGTTGCATACCCTGTATCAGCAGAACCTGAAAAACAAAACCACCATCTTCTCCGAGTGGTATGCGCTGGATCTGGTGAAAAACGAAGACGGTGCGATTGTTGGTTGTACCGCAATCTGCATGGAAACTGGCGAAACCGTCTACTTCAAAGCTAAGGCCACTATCCTGGCAACCGGCGGCGCGGGTCGTATTTATCAGTCCACCACCAATGCTCACATCAACACCGGTGACGGCGTCGGTATGGCGCTGCGTGCGGGCGTACCCGTGCAGGATATGGAAATGTGGCAGTTCCACCCAACCGGCATCGCCGGTGCGGGCGTGTTGGTTACCGAAGGGTGCCGCGGCGAGGGTGGTTATCTGCTGAACAAACACGGTGAACGTTTCATGGAACGTTACGCGCCGAACGCCAAAGATCTGGCCGGTCGTGACGTGGTTGCCCGTTCGATGATGGTTGAAATTCGTGAAGGTCGTGGTTGCGATGGTCCATGGGGCCCGCATATCAAGCTGAAACTCGACCATCTGGGTGCTGAAGTGCTGGAGTCCCGCCTGCCGGGTATCCTTGAACTGTCGCGTACCTTTGCTCACGTCGATCCGATTAAAGAGCCGATTCCGGTTATCCCTACCTGTCACTACATGATGGGCGGCGTGCCGACCAAAGTCACCGGTCAGGCGCTGCGCGTGAACGAGCAGGGCGAAGATGAAGTGATTCCGGGCCTGTTCGCTGTAGGCGAAATCGCCTGCGTATCGGTACACGGCGCTAACCGTCTGGGCGGTAACTCACTGCTGGACCTGGTGGTATTCGGTCGTGCGGCCGGTGTGCATCTGCTGGAATGTATTGAAGAGCAGGGCGAACTGCGTGAAGCCACGCAGGAAAACATCGATGCCGCCATGGCACGTTTCAATCGCTGGGAAAACAACACCACGGGTGAAGACCCGGTTGAAATCCGCAAAGCGTTGCAGCGCTGCATGCAGAACAACTTCTCGGTGTTCCGTGAAGGTGACGCAATGCGTGAAGGTCTGGAAGAGCTGAAAGTGATTCGTGAGCGTCTGAAGTCAGCGCGTCTTGATGACCGTTCGCCAGATTTCAACACGCAGCGTATCGAATGCCTTGAGCTGGATAATCTGATGGAAACCGCTTACGCCACTGCGGTTGCCGCTAACTTCCGTACCGAAAGCCGTGGCGCTCACAGCCGCTTCGACTACCCGGAACGTGATGATGCCAACTGGCTGTGCCACAGCCTCTATGTTCCGCAAACGGAAAGCATGACGCGCCGTGAGGTGAACATGCAACCGAAACTGCGTGCGGCCTTCCCGCCGAAAGCGCGTACCTACTAATTGCGGAGATCATCATGAGACTCGAATTTTCTATCTATCGTTACAACCCGGAAGTCGATGACAAACCGCGGATGCAGGAGTACACCCTGGAATCCGAAGATGGTCGCGACATGATGCTGCTGGACGCGCTGATCCGTTTGAAAGAGAAGGACCCAACGCTGGCCTTCCGTCGCTCATGCCGTGAAGGCGTGTGTGGTTCAGACGGTCTGAATATGAACGGCAAAAATGGTCTGGCTTGTATCACACCGGTCTCGGCGCTGGGCAACGGCACCAAGAAAATTGTTATCCGTCCACTGCCTGGTCTGCCGGTTATCCGCGACCTGGTGGTAGATATGGGGCAATTCTACGCGCAGTATGAGAAGATTAAGCCTTTCTTGTTGAATAATGGAGAAAATCCTCCAGCGCGCGAGCATCTGCAGAGCCCAGCAGAGCGTGAGCATCTGGATGGTTTGTACGAGTGTATTCTGTGTGCGTGCTGCTCAACCTCGTGCCCATCATTCTGGTGGAACCCAGACAAGTTCATCGGTCCGGCTGGCCTGCTGGCAGCGTATCGTTTCCTGATCGACAGCCGCGATACCGAAACGGATGCGCGTCTCGACAACATGAACGATGCTTTCAGTGTATTCCGCTGTCACAGCATTATGAACTGTGTGAGCGTGTGCCCAAAAGGACTAAACCCAACGCGTGCCATCGGTCATATTAAATCGATGCTGCTGCAACGCGGGGCGTAACAAACAGAAGTCACTGTCCGGGAACTGAGGTTCCCGGCAGTTTACGGAAGCCTCTATAAGCGCGGTACTGACCACGCTTATAAAGGTTCCCTTACGGGCCAGGCGGCTTTTGCGCACAGGTTCGTATCGCTGAACTCACTACGGCAAGCCGCGAAAGCGGCAACAAATGAAACCTCATAAAAAGCAGATTAATGCTTAAGGGATCACAATGCAGAACAGCGCGATGAAACCCTGGCTGGACTCCTCCTGGCTGGCCGGCGCGAACCAATCCTACATAGAGCAACTCTATGAGGATTTCCTGACCGATCCTGACTCAGTTGATGAAATGTGGCGCGAGCTGTTCCAACAGCTGCCCGGCACTGGCGTGAAACCTGAGCAATTTCACTCCACCACGCGTGATTACTTCCGCCGCCTGGCAAAAGATGCGACCCGTTACACATCCTCAGTCACCGATCCGGCCACCAATTCCAAACAGGTTAAAGTGCTGCAGCTGATCAATGCGTTCCGCTTCCGCGGCCATCAGCACGCTAACCTCGATCCGCTTGGCCTGTGGAAACAGGATCGCGTGGCGGATCTCGATCCGGCTTATCACGACCTGACCGACGCCGATTTTCAGGTAAAGCTTTAACGTAGGCTCTTTTGCCATCGGCAAAGAAGACCATGAAGCTGGCTGATCTGTTCGCGGCACTGCAGCAGACTTATTGTGGCTCGATTGGTGCAGAGTACATGCACATCAACAACACCGATGAGAAGCGCTGGATCCAGCAGCGTCTTGAATCCGTGGTGGGCCATGCGTCTTTCAGCAGCGACGAGAAAAAAGGTTTCCTGAAAGAGCTGACTGCGGCAGAAGGTCTGGAAAAATACCTTGGTGCAAAATTCCCTGGCGCGAAACGCTTCTCGCTGGAAGGTGGTGATGCACTGGTGCCAATGCTGCGTGAAATGATTCGTCATGCGGGCAAAAGCGGTACCCGTGAAGTGGTACTGGGGATGGCGCACCGTGGCCGTCTCAACGTGCTGATCAACGTACTGGGTAAAAAGCCGCAGGATCTGTTCGACGAATTTTCTGGCAAGCACAAAGAGCACCTCGGCACCGGTGACGTGAAGTACCACATGGGCTTCTCATCTGACGTGGAAACCGAAGGCGGCCTGGTACACCTGGCGCTGGCGTTCAACCCGTCGCACCTTGAAATCGTTAGCCCGGTAGTTATGGGCTCGGTGCGTGCGCGTCTGGATCGTCTGGCTGAGCCAAGCAGCAACAAAGTTCTGCCGATCACCATCCACGGTGATGCCGCGGTCATTGGTCAGGGTGTGGTGCAAGAAACCCTGAACATGTCGCAGGCGCGTGGTTATGAAGTGGGCGGTACCGTTCGCATCGTCATCAACAACCAGGTTGGCTTTACCACCTCCAACCCGAAAGATGCGCGTTCAACGCCTTACTGTACTGACATCGGTAAAATGGTTCTGGCCCCGATCTTCCACGTGAACGCGGATGACCCGGAAGCGGTTGCCTTCGTGACGCGCCTGGCGCTGGACTACCGTAATACCTTCAAACGCGATGTGTTCATCGATCTGGTGTGTTATCGCCGTCACGGCCATAACGAAGCGGACGAGCCAAGTGCAACACAGCCGCTGATGTATCAGAAAATCAAAAAGCACCCAACGCCGCGTAAAATCTATGCCGATCAGCTGGAAAGCGAAGGCGTCGCAACGCTGGAAGATGCCACCGAGCTGGTCAATCTGTACCGCGATGCGTTGGATGAAGGCGAGTGCGTGGTGCCAGAATGGCGTCCGATGAGCCTGCACTCCTTCACCTGGTCGCCGTATCTGAACCACGAGTGGGACGAAAGCTATCCAGAAACTGTCGAACTGAAGCGTGTGCAAGAACTGGCACGTCGCATCAGTAGCATTCCGGAAGCGGTTGAAGTGCAGTCGCGTGTCGCTAAGATCTACAACGATCGTAAAGAGATGGCGGAAGGCAACAAGCTGTTTGACTGGGGCGGCGCTGAGAACCTGGCGTATGCAACGCTGGTCGATGAAGGCATCCCGGTTCGTCTGTCAGGCGAAGACTCCGGTCGTGGAACCTTCTTCCACCGTCATGCGGTGATTCACAACCAGACCAACGGCTCAACCTATACGCCGCTGCACCATATCCATAATGGTCAGGGGCAGTTCAAAGTCTGGGACTCCGTACTGTCTGAAGAAGCAGTACTGGCCTTTGAATACGGTTATGCCACGGCAGAGCCGCGTGTGCTGACCATTTGGGAAGCGCAGTTCGGCGACTTCGCCAACGGTGCACAGGTGGTTATTGACCAGTTCATTAGCTCCGGCGAACAGAAGTGGGGCCGTATGTGTGGCCTGGTGATGCTGCTGCCGCATGGCTATGAAGGCCAGGGCCCAGAGCACTCCTCTGCACGTCTGGAACGTTATCTGCAACTCTGTGCTGAACAGAATATGCAGGTGTGCGTGCCTTCAACGCCTGCGCAGGTTTACCACATGCTGCGTCGCCAGGCGCTGCGCGGTATGCGTCGTCCACTGATTGTGATGTCACCGAAATCGCTGCTGCGCCACCCGCTGGCGGTCTCCACTCTGGAAGAACTGGCTAACGGTGCTTTCCAACCGGCGATTGGCGAGATCGACGATCTGGATCCGAAACAGGTGAAACGCGTCGTGATGTGTTCCGGTAAGGTTTATTACGATCTGCTGGAACAGCGTCGCAAGAATGAGCAGACCGATGTGGCCATCGTGCGTATCGAGCAGCTCTATCCGTTCCCGCACAAAGTGGTGCAGGACGTTCTGAAAAATTATGCACATGTGCAGGATTTCGTCTGGTGTCAGGAAGAGCCACTGAATCAGGGCGCATGGTATTGCAGTCAGCATCATTTCTGCGAAGTGGTTCCATTCGGTGCGTCACTGCGTTATGCAGGTCGTCCGGCTTCTGCTTCACCAGCCGTGGGCTACATGTCCGTACATCAACAACAGCAGCAAGACCTGGTTAACGACGCGCTGAACCTTGGTTAATTAAAAGGAAAGAAAATGAGTAGCGTAGAAATTCTGGTTCCCGATTTGCCTGAATCCGTAGCGGACGCAACGGTTGCAACCTGGCACAAAAAACCCGGCGACGCAGTGAGTCGCGATGAAGTACTGGTTGAGATTGAAACCGACAAAGTTGTGCTGGAAGTGCCTGCTTCAGCAGACGGCGTACTGGAAGCTGTGTTGGAAGATGAAGGCGCGACCGTTACCTCGCGTCAGCTGCTGGGTCGCCTGGTTGAAGGCAACAGCGGTGGTAAAGAGACCTCTGCGAAAGTAGAGAGCAAAGAAGCCACCCCAGAACAGCGTAAGACCGCTTCTCTGGAAGAAGAGAGCAACGATGCGCTGAGCCCAGCGGTTCGCCGCCTGATTGCGGAAAACAACCTCGACGCGAGCCAGATTAAAGGCACCGGCGTCGGCGGCCGTTTGACCCGCGAAGACGTAGAAAAACACGTGGCGAAGAAAGCGGATGGCGCGAAAGCGGCTCCTGCTGCTGCTGCACCGCAGGCTGCTGTGGCTAACCGCAGCGAGAAGCGCGTGCCAATGACGCGTCTGCGTAAGCGTGTGGCGGAGCGTCTGCTGGAAGCGAAAAACAGCACCGCGATGCTGACCACCTTCAACGAAATCAACATGAAGCCGATCATGGATCTGCGTAAGCAGTACGGCGACGCGTTTGAGAAACGTCACGGTGTGCGTCTGGGCTTCATGTCCTTCTACATCAAAGCGGTGGTTGAAGCACTGAAACGCTTCCCAGAAGTGAATGCGTCTATCGATGGCGAAGATGTGGTTTACCACAACTACTTCGACGTCAGCATCGCGGTTTCAACCCCGCGCGGTCTGGTGACCCCAGTACTGAAAGATGTTGACGCGCTGAGCATGGCGGACATCGAGAAGAAAATTAAAGAACTGGCAGTGAAAGGCCGTGACGGCAAGCTGACAGTTGAAGAGCTGACTGGCGGTAACTTCACCATCACCAACGGTGGTGTGTTCGGTTCCCTGATGTCAACGCCGATCATCAACCCACCGCAGAGCGCCATCCTGGGTATGCACGCGATCAAAGAGCGCCCAATGGCGGTTAATGGTCAGGTGGTTATCCTGCCAATGATGTATCTGGCGCTCTCTTATGACCACCGTCTGATTGATGGTCGTGAATCCGTTGGCTACCTGGTCGCGGTCAAAGAGATGCTGGAAGATCCGGCGCGTCTGCTGCTGGATGTCTAATTTTCGCCGGGCGCACTGCATTTAAGTGCGCCCAAACTCATATCTGAATGGATAGAACATCATGAACTTACATGAATACCAGGCGAAGCAGCTGTTTGCTCGCTATGGCATGCCAGCTCCTACTGGTTACGCCTGCGCTACGCCACGTGAAGCAGAAGAAGCCGCCTCTAAAATTGGTGCGGGCCCGTGGGTAGTAAAATGTCAGGTTCATGCCGGTGGCCGCGGTAAAGCGGGCGGCGTGAAAGTGGTGAACAGCAAGGAAGATATCCGTGCATTTGCTGAGCATTGGTTGGGCAAGCGTCTGGTGACCTACCAAACTGATGCTGATGGTCAGCCAGTCAACCAGATTCTGGTTGAAGCCGCGACTGACATCGATCAGGAGCTGTATCTGGGTGCGGTTGTTGACCGTGCTACCCGTCGCGTGATCTTCATGGCTTCAACTGAAGGCGGCGTGGAAATTGAGAAAGTGGCGGAAGAAACCCCGCACCTGATCCACAAAATGGCGTTGGATCCGCTGGCAGGTCCACAGCCTTATCAAGGCCGTGAGTTGGCGTTCAAACTGGGTCTGTCTGGTAAGCAAGTCAGCCAGTTCACCAAAATCTTCATGGGTCTGGCGACCATGTTCCTGGAGCGCGACCTGGCGATGGTTGAGATCAACCCGCTGGTGATCACCAAGCAGGGAGACCTGATCTGCCTCGATGGCAAACTGGGCGCAGACGGTAACGCCCTGTTCCGTCAGCCTGAGCTGCGTGAAATGCGCGATCCAAGCCAGGAAGATCCACGTGAAGCACACGCAACGCAGTGGGAACTGAACTACGTTGCGCTGGATGGCAACATCGGCTGTATGGTGAACGGCGCCGGTCTGGCGATGGGCACCATGGACATCGTGAAACACCACGGTGGTCAGCCTGCTAACTTCCTCGATGTGGGTGGCGGCGCAACCAAAGAGCGCGTGACCGAAGCCTTCAAAATCATCCTGTCTGACGATGCCGTTAAAGCGGTTTTCGTTAACATCTTCGGCGGCATCGTGCGTTGCGACCTGATCGCAGACGGCATCATCGGTGCTGTGGCAGAAGTGGGTGTGAACGTGCCAGTCGTGGTACGTCTGGAAGGTAACAACGCCGAGCTGGGCGCGAAGAAACTGGCCGACAGCGGTCTGAACATCATTGCAGCAACCAGCCTGACAGACGCAGCGCAGCGTGTTGTTGCTGCCGCGGAGGGTAAATAATGTCCATTCTTATCGACAAAAACACCAAAGTCATCTGCCAGGGTTTCACTGGCGGCCAGGGGACTTTCCACTCTGAGCAGGCTTTGGCCTATGGTACGCAGCTGGTTGGCGGTGTAACGCCAGGCAAAGGCGGCACCACGCATCTGGGTCTGCCAGTCTTTAACACCGTGCGTGAAGCGGTAGAAGCCACCGGCGCGACTGCGACCGTGATTTACGTTCCAGCACCTTTCTGCAAAGACGGTATCCTGGAAGCGATCGACGCAGGCATCAAACTGATCATCACCATCACCGAAGGTATCCCGACACTGGATATGCTGACCGTGAAAGTGAAGCTGGATGAAGCTGGCGTGCGCATGATCGGCCCGAACTGCCCAGGTGTGATCACCCCAGGCGAATGTAAGATCGGTATCATGCCAGGTCACATTCACCAGCCAGGCCGCGTAGGTATCGTGTCACGTTCAGGCACCCTGACCTATGAAGCGGTTAAGCAGACCACTGACATCGGCTACGGCCAGTCAACCTGCGTCGGTATCGGTGGTGACCCGATCCCAGGCTCTAACTTCATCGATATCCTGAAAATGTTCCAGGACGATCCACAGACTGAAGTGATCGTGATGATCGGTGAGATCGGTGGTAGCGCAGAAGAAGAAGCTGCTGCCTTCATCAAAGAGCACGTGACCAAGCCAGTTGTTGGCTACATCGCGGGTGTGACTGCACCGAAAGGCAAACGTATGGGTCACGCAGGCGCCATCATTGCCGGTGGTAAAGGCACAGCGGATGAGAAGTTCGCTGCGCTGGAAGCTGCCGGTGTGAAAACCGTGCGCAGCCTGGCTGACATTGGTGACGCGGTTAAAGCGGTTCTGCCAATCAAATAAGCCATCACGTTGTGATGCCAAGAGGCCACCTTCGGGTGGCCTTTTTTATGTCTGAAGAGATGTGCGCAGCTTAGCCACGCAAAAAGCAGGGGAAAAAAGGCAACGGGTTGAAAATCCGCGGCTATGCTTACGGTGTTGGTTAAGTAAAGAAAGGAAAAAAGGCGTGATTTCTGAAGAGAAATTAACGCACTACATCTCGTATGAAGGTTAATAAAATGCGGGAAAAGTAATTATTTTCTTAATTACATCACCCGTTTATGACAACTAATTAACAACGACTCTAACACTACACATCTGGAAAATTATTGTGTTAATCCAGATCAATAAAACGCGAGATATAACAAACTTTACTGCTGGCTTCATGCACGGCAAACGGTATAAATTGCGCTGCATCAATTCAGTCTTAATCGTCATTTTTCAGGAGTTTGTGTCAGGCGTTGCTAGCGCAATTCTGTCGCCTCCACTCATCACTCTCCTGCTCGACAAAGACTGAAGCGATCGGTTTTCGGGGAATTTTCACCCCTGTTACTCTTTCATTTCGGGCTACAGATTTCTCTGTTCTGTCAGTAATAAAACTGGAATCAATAATCAGTCGTTCCTGGATCTTATTCTGCACGTCAATGTTCGCTGTTTACCGTTGTCAGCCGCAGAGTAAATTCATGCGAGGAGCAAGGAGTCATCATGTTAGATATTGTCGAGCTGTCGCGTTTACAGTTTGCCCTGACGGCGATGTACCATTTCCTGTTCGTCCCTTTAACGCTGGGTATGGCGTTTTTGTTGGCGATCATGGAAACCGTATATGTCCTGACGGGGAAACAAATTTATAAAGATATGACCAAATTCTGGGGCAAGTTGTTTGGGATCAACTTTGCGCTGGGTGTGGCAACCGGTCTGACCATGGAATTTCAGTTCGGGACCAACTGGTCATACTATTCACACTACGTCGGCGATATCTTTGGTGCGCCGCTGGCCATCGAAGGCCTGATGGCGTTCTTCCTCGAATCCACCTTTGTTGGCTTGTTCTTCTTTGGCTGGGATCGTCTCGGTAAAGTCCAGCACCTGGCCGTGACCTGGCTGGTGGCGCTCGGTTCCAACATGTCTGCACTGTGGATTTTGGTGGCGAACGGCTGGATGCAAAACCCAATTGCCTCTGAGTTCAATTTCGAAACGATGCGTATGGAGATGGTGAGCTTCTCCGAGCTGGTGCTTAACCCGGTTGCGCAGGTGAAGTTCGTTCACACCGTGGCGGCGGGCTATACCGCCGGGGCGATGTTTGTGCTGGGTATCAGTGCCTGGTATCTGCTCAAAGGTCGTGATGTGGCCTTTGCCAAGCGTTCATTCGGTATTGCCGCCAGCTTCGGTATGGCGGCGATTCTGTCTGTGATCGTGCTGGGTGATGAGTCCGGTTACGAAATGGGTGACGTGCAAAAAACCAAGCTGGCCGCCATTGAAGCGGAGTGGGAAACGCAACCGGCACCGGCTGCGTTCACGCTGTTTGGTATCCCGGATCAGGATTCACAAGAGAACAAGTATGCGATTCAGATCCCGTATTTACTGGGCCTGATCGCCACACGTTCCGTGGATACGCCGGTCACCGGGCTGAAAGATCTGCTGTCACAACATGAAGTGCGTATTCGCAACGGCATGAAAGCGTATGCGTTGCTGAATGAACTGCGCGCGGGCAGCAAAGATCCTGCGGTTCGTACTGAATTTGAAGCCAGTAAACAGGATCTGGGCTACGGCTTGCTGCTGAAGCGTTATACCCCGGACGTGGCGAACGCCACCGAAGCACAGATTCAGAAAGCAACACAGGACTCAATCCCTCGCGTTGCGCCGCTCTACTTCGCCTTCCGCATTATGGTGCTGTGTGGCGTACTGCTGCTGGGCATTATCGCCCTGTCATTCCTGAGTGTGATTCGTAACCGTATTGGTAAGAGCCGCTGGCTACTTAAAGCAGCACTGTATGGTATTCCGCTGCCGTGGATCGCCATCGAATCGGGTTGGTTCGTTGCTGAATACGGCCGTCAGCCGTGGGCGATTGGTGAAGTGCTGCCGACTGCGGTGGCGAACTCTTCACTGACCGTGGGCGATCTGCTGTTCTCGATGATCCTGATCTGCGGTCTCTACACGATTTTCCTGGTGGCGGAAATGTACCTGATGTTCAAATTTGCCCGCCTGGGTCCAAGCAGCCTGAAGACCGGCCGCTACCATCATGAGACCGTGAAAGCGGCCACTCAGCCAGCACGTGGATAAGGAGAGCGACCATGTTTGATTACGAAGTATTGCGCTTTGTCTGGTGGCTGCTGATTGGCGTGCTGCTGATTGGCTTCGCCGTGACGGATGGCTTTGATATGGGCGTGGGCATGCTAACGCGCATTCTGGGTCGCACCGACACAGAACGTCGCATCATGATTAACAGTATCGCCCCGCACTGGGACGGCAACCAGGTATGGCTAATCACCGCCGGCGGTGCGCTGTTTGCTGCATGGCCGATGGTATATGCCGCCGCGTTTTCCGGCTTCTATGTGGCGATGATTCTGGTGCTGGCATCCCTGTTCTTCCGTCCGGTGGGTTTTGATTATCGCTCGAAGATTGAAGATTTGCGCTGGCGCAACACCTGGGACTGGGGCATCTTCATCGGCAGCTTTGTGCCGCCGCTGGTGATTGGCGTGGCGTTTGGCAACTTGCTGCAAGGGGTTCCTTTCCATGCGGATGAGTACTTGCGTCTGTTCTACACCGGTAACTTCTTCCAGTTACTGAATCCGTTCGGTCTCCTGGCGGGCGTGATCAGCGTCGCGATGATTTTGACGCAAGGTGCAACCTATCTACAGATGCGTACCACCGGTGATCTCCACCTGCGCTCACGCGGCACCGCGCAAATCAGCGCGTTGGTGATGATGGTGTGCTTCGTGTTAGCGGGCGTGTGGGTGAAATACGGCATTGATGGCTATGTGGTGAAAAGCGTCATTGATCACCATGCTGCATCCAACCCGTTGGGTAAAGAAGTGGTGCGTGAAGCCGGTGCCTGGCTGGTGAACTTTGAGCAGACGCCAATACTGTGGTTGTTCCCTGTGTTAGGTGTGGTGCTGCCACTGTTAACCGTTCTTTGTTCGCGGATGGAGAAGGGCGCATGGGCGTTTATCTTCTCTTCACTGACACTGGCTTGCGTGATCATGACGGCGGGCATTGCGATGTTCCCATTCATCATGCCTTCCAGCACCGTGCCGGGCACCAGCCTGACCATGTGGGATGCCACCTCTAGCCTGTTAACACTGAAAGTGATGACCTTCGCTGCCATCATCTTTGTTCCCATCATTCTGGCGTACACCTCCTGGTGCTACTACAAGATGTTTGGCCGTATCACCAAAGAACACATTGAGAGCAATACGCACTCCCTGTACTGATTAAGGAGATTGAGCATGTGGTATTTTGCCTGGATTCTTGGCACCCTGCTGGCCTGTGCGTTTGGCGTGATCACGGCGCTGGCTATCGAGCAAGCAGAAGAGAGTGGCGCGAAGGATAAACAGCACTGATGCGCACGCTGATTCAGACACTCTATCGTCTGATGGACAAGGGCCCGTTACGGGCCCTTTCGTTGATACTGGCGTTATGGCTGGCGGGGTGTGTCATTTGGCAACCCTCACGCTTTGCCGCCCGCACCAGCGAGTTAGCTATCTGGCATGGATTACTGTTGATTTGGGCGGTGTGCGCCGGCGTGATTCATGGCACCGGTTTTCGCCCACTGCAAACGCGCTGGCGAGCGGTGTTCTCACCCCTGCCAGCGATGCTGGTGTTAGTTCTGGGGATTTACTGGTTTTATCATTAAGCACTGCGTATCCCCAATCCCTGCGTTTTTTGTCTAAATTCAGGTGCTGACGTGAGTTTTTGTCAGTACCTGGTCAAGAAATCTCCCAAAAATCCTTCCAGTTGTTAACGTGTGATAATTATTTTCTCCTGGCTCTGGCGGACCATTCCCAAGCCGATCTCACTTGCGTATAGTAGCAACGTTTAAAATGAGACCGGGATGTAGAGTGAGTACAACGCTGTTTCGCTGGCCGGTTCGTGTCTATTACGAAGACACCGATGCCGGTGGTGTGGTTTACCACGCCAGTTATCTTGCTTTCTATGAACGAGCACGTACCGAGATGTTGCGCCAGCACCATTTCAATCAACAAGCCCTGTTGGAAGAACAGGTGGCGTTTGTGGTACGACGCATGACGATAGACTTTGTTGCCGCAGCACGTCTTGACGATCTTCTGGACATCCAGAGTGAAGTGACCGCCATGACCCGCGCCACCATGACGTTCTCGCAGCGTATCGTGAATGCAGAAGGCAAAGTGCTGAATGAAGCAGAAGTCCTGATTGCCTGCATCAACCCACATCTAATGAAGCCGATTGCGCTTCCCAAGTCTATTGTCGCGGAGTTCAAGCAGTGACTGACATGAATGTTCTTGATTTGTTCCTGAAGGCGAGCCTTCTGGTCAAACTTATCATGTTGATTTTGATCGGCTTTTCTATTGCCTCCTGGGCGATCATTATTCAGCGCACGCGCATCCTGAATGCGGCGGGTCGTGAAGCCGAAGCCTTTGAAGATAAGTTCTGGTCAGGTATCGAGTTATCTCGCCTGTATCAGGAGAGCCAGGGACGCCGTGATGAACTGGCCGGTTCCGAGCAAATTTTCTATTCGGGTTTTAAAGAGTTCGCCCGTTTACACCGTGCGAACAACCATGCACCGGAAGCGGTGGTGGAGGGCGCTAGCCGCGCGATGCGTATTTCCCTGAATCGCGAACTGGAAACGCTGGAAAATCATATTCCTTTCCTTGGCACCGTCGGTTCCATCAGCCCGTATATTGGTCTGTTTGGTACGGTGTGGGGGATCATGCACGCCTTTATCGCACTGGGTGCAGTGAAGCAAGCCACCTTGCAGATGGTTGCGCCGGGTATTGCCGAAGCGTTGATCGCGACGGCCATCGGTCTGTTCGCCGCGATTCCTGCTGTTATGGCGTACAACCGTCTGAACCAGCGTGTGAATAAGCTGGAGCAGGGCTACGACAACTTTATGGAAGAGTTCACGGCTATCCTGCATCGTCAGGCTTTCTCCACCGATAACGCGAAGTAAGTCGAGGTTAACGATGGCCAGAACCCGTGGTCGCGGGCGCCGCGACCTTAAGTCGGAAATCAACATTGTTCCACTGCTGGACGTGCTGTTGGTACTGCTGCTCATCTTTATGGCAACTGCGCCGATTATTACTCAGAGCGTGGAAGTGGATTTGCCTGACGCGACCGACTCAAAAACGGTCTCAACGGATGATAATCCACCGGTCATTGTCGAAGTGGCTGGCGTAGGGCAGTACAGCCTGGTGGTGGATCACGATCGTATGACACAGCTACCGCCGGAACAGGTGGTGAGTGAAGCGCAGCGTCGCATTGAAGCCAATCCGAAGACCGTGTTCCTGATTGGTGGTGCGAAGGATGTGCCTTACGACGAAATCATCAAGGCGCTGAACCTGTTACATCAGGCTGGCGTGAAATCTGTCGGTTTGATGACACAGCCGATTTAAAGCGAACCGTTTTTGGGATCCGAGAGTGTCGAAGGTAACCGAGCAGAACGACAAATTAAAACGCGCGATAATCATTTCGGTGATTCTGCACATCGTGCTGATCGCCCTGCTGATTTGGAGCTCGTTTAACGAAAAGATCGAATCCAGCGGCGGCGGTGGCGGCAGTGATATTGACGCAGTGATGGTCGATTCTGGTGCCGTGGTTGAACAATATAACCGTCAGCAGAATCAGCAACGTGACAGCCAACGCGCTGAGCAACAACGTCAGAAGCAGTCACAGCAGCAGGCCGAAGAGTTACAGCAGAAGCAGGCTGCCGAGCAGCAGCGTCTGAAAGAGATGGAAAAAGAGCGCTTGCAGGCCCAGCAGGAAGCCAAAGAGCAGGCGAAGCAGCAAGCTGAACAGCAGAAAGCCGCTGAGGCGGCGGCAAAGCAGGCTCAGGATCAGCAGAAAGCGGCTGAAGCGGCGGCAGCCAAAGCGAAAGCCGATGCGAAAGCGGAAGCAGATGCCCAGGCGAAAGCAGCAGCTGATGCGAAAGCCAAAGCCGTAGAAGAAGCGAAGCAGGCAGCAGCCGACGCGAAGAAGAAAGCGGAAGAGCAAGCGAAAGCGGCAGCGGCAGAAGCGGCGAAAGAGAAAGCCGTAGAGCAGGCGAAGGCAGCGGCGGAAGCGAAAGCGCAAGCGGCTGCTGAGGCCAAAGCGCAGGCTGCAGCAGACGCGAAGGCGAAAGCGGCTCAGGAAGCGAAAGAAGCCAAAGAGCAAGCAGCGGAAGAGGCGAAGGAAAAAGCCGCTGAAGCAGCGAAAGAGAAAGCTGCAGCAGAGGCAAAAGCCAAAGCCGATGCAGCTGCCAAGGCGAAAGCGGATGCTGCGGCGAAAGCCAAAGCGGCGGCCGACGCTAAGAAAAAAGCCGCTGCGGAAGCGGCCAAGAATGAAAGTGACGTTGATGACCTGTTAGGTGGCCTTTCTTCTGGTAAGAATGCACCGAAAAGTGGCACAGCTTCTGGCGGTGCAGCAGGGCAGGGGAATCAGAAAAAGGCTGGTGCGTCAGGCGCAGAGATTAACTCCTATATGGGGCAGGTTGTTGGAGCGATTCAGAGTCGTTTCTATGATGCTGATACTTATAAGGGTAAAGAGTGTAACCTGCGTATCAAACTGGCCCCGGATGGTTTGCTGATCGATGTTAAAGCAGAGGGCGGCGACCCTGCGTTGTGCCAGGCTGCAATTACTGCTGCGAAGCAAGCTCATATTCCTAAGCCGCCATCGCAAGCGGTGTATGAAGTGTTTAAAAACGCGCCAATGCGTTTCAAACCGGAATAATGCAGTAACCCACGGCAGGTTGAACTAAGGTTAGCTTGCCGTATTTTACGAGTACTCGTGTTTTTTCAGGAACTGTGCGAATTATCGTGAACTCAGGTTCAGGTAAGGGAGATAAGATGAAGCAGGCACTTCGTGTAACGTTAGGCTTTTTTGTACTGCTGTGGGCAGCGATGCTGCACGCAGAAGTGCGTATTGAAATTACGCAGGGTGTGAATACCGCACGCCCAATCGGTGTGGTTCCGTTCAAATGGGCGGGCCCAGGCGCGGCACCAGAAGATGTGGGCGGGATTGTTTCCGCTGACTTACGTAACAGCGGTAAATTTAACCCGCTTGATCGTTCACGTCTGCCGCAACAGCCGACCAGTGCGCAGGAAGTTCAACCTGCTGCCTGGAGCGCGCTGGGTATTGATGCCGTGGTTGTGGGGCAGGTGACGCCTAACCCAGATGGCAGTTATCAGGTTGCTTACCAGCTGGTGGATACCGGCGGTGCGCCAGGTACCGTACTGGCGCAGAACTCTTATAAAGTGACTAAGCAGTGGTTGCGTTATGCTGCCCACACCGCCAGTGACGAAGTGTTCGAGAAGCTGACCGGTATTAAAGGTGCATTCCGTACGCGTATCGCTTACGTGGTGCAGACCAACGGCGGTCAGTTCCCGTATGAACTGCGCGTATCCGACTACGACGGTTATAACCAGTTTGTGGTGCATCGCTCACCAGAACCATTGATGTCACCGGCCTGGTCACCAGACGGCAGTAAAGTGGCCTACGTAACCTTCGAGAGCGGTAAATCGGCTCTGGTGGTGCAGACGCTGGCCAACGGTGCGATTCGTCAGGTTGCTTCTTACCCACGCCACAACGGTGCTCCGGCCTTCTCGCCGGATGGTTCTAAGCTGGCCTTTGCGCTGTCTAAAACCGGTAGCCTGAATTTGTATGTGATGGATCTGGCTTCAGGTCAGACGCGTCAGGTGACTGATGGTCGTTATAACAGCACCGAACCGACCTGGTTCCCGGATAGCCAGACACTGGCTTATACCTCGGATCAGGCGGGTGCGCCTCAGATTTATAAGATTGGTATTAACGGCGGTGCGCCACAACGTATTACCTGGGAAGGTGCTCAGAACCAGGATGCGGATGTGTCTTCCGACGGCAAAACGATGGTGATGATCAGCAGCGCCGGTGGTGCTCAGCATGTCGCCAAACAGGATCTGGTAACGGGAGCCGTTCAAACAATAACGGACACGTTCCTGGATGAGACGCCAAGTCTGGCCCCTAACGGCACGATGGTAATCTATAGCTCTACTCAGGGGATGGGTTCCGTGTTGCAGTTGGTTTCAACAGATGGGCGTTTCAAAGCGCGTCTTCCGGCAACCGATGGACAGGTCAAATTCCCTGCCTGGTCGCCGTATCTGTAATGCATAGGTCCCCTGCATAGTGGGGGATAACCATGTATAGCAAACAAAATAATAGGATAAAGAAATGCAACTGAACAAAGTGCTGAAGGGTTTGATGCTGGCTCTGCCGGTAATCGCGGTAGCTGCATGTAGCTCACACAAAAACAACAACAACGACCAGACCGGTATGGGCGCAGACAACGGCGCTTACGGTGCTGGCCAGAACGGTAACATGTCTTCTGACGAGCAAGCGCGTCTGCAGATGCAGCAGCTGCAGCAGAACAACATCGTTTACTTCGGTCTGGATAAGTATGACGTCGCTTCTGACTACGCTCAGATGCTGGATCAGCACGCAGCATTCCTGCGTGGTAACCCGTCTTACAAAGTGACCATCGAAGGTCACGCGGATGAGCGCGGTACCCCAGAGTACAACATCGCCCTGGGCGAGCGTCGTGCTAACGCCGTTAAGATGTATCTGCAGGGTAAAGGCGTGTCTGCTGACCAGATGTCTATCGTTTCTTACGGTAAAGAGAAACCAGCTGTACTGGGTCATGACGAAGCGGCTTACGCTAAAAACCGTCGTGCCGTACTGGTTTACTAAGAGCATCATATGATGAGTAACTTCAGACTTCATTTGTTGAGTCTGTCGTTACTGGTTGGCGTAGCGGCTCCTTGGGCCGCTATTGCCCAAGCGTCAATCAGTAGCGTTGGCTCTGGCTCGGTCGAAGACCGTGTCACCAATCTTGAACGTATCTCCAATGCCCAGGCTCAGCTTCTGCAGCAATTGCAGCAGCAGATGAGTGACAACCAAAGCGATATCGATTCGCTGCGCGGCCAAATCCAACAGAACAGCTATCAACTTAATCAGGTGATTGAGCGCCAGAAGCAGCTTTATCAGCAGATTGATAGTCTGAGCAGTGGGAGTAACGGTGCACAGGCGAGCGGTGGCGGTGATGCCGCAGCGGCGGGAGCAGCAGGTGCTGCGGGAAACGCTGATGCAGGCGGTAGCAATGCAAGTGGAAGTTCCGCTGCCCCTGCACAAACCGGCGATGCCAATACCGATTACAATGCTGCCGTCGCGCTGATTCTGGAGAAGAAGCAGTTCGATCAGGCCATTACTGCCCTGCAGGCGTGGGTGAAGAAGTATCCTGACTCCACGTATCAACCGAACGCCAATTATTGGCTGGGTCAGTTGTATTACAACAAGGGTAAGAAGGACGATGCCGCGTATTATTTTGCCACTGTGGTGAAGAACTATGCGAAGTCGCCGAAGGCCCCAGAAGCGTTGTTTAAGGTTGGCGTGATCATGCAAGAGAAGAACGATACGGCGAAAGCTAAAGCGGTCTATCAACAAGTGATCAAACAATTCCCAAGCAGCGAATCTGCCAAGCTGGCGCAAAAGCGTCTCGCTGGCATGTAATTTGTGCAGCAATGACCGGATTTCGTATGATTTCTGGTCTTGCAGCATGAAAGGTAAGCAATTGAGTGATTTGGTGAGAAATAAGGGTTGCGCCCTCCCGCTAAATCAGTAATATATGCCGCCGTTGCCCGGGCAGTTTAACAAAGCGTCCGGCAGCCTGAAGATGGGTCGTTAGCTCAGTTGGTAGAGCAGTTGACTTTTAATCAATTGGTCGCAGGTTCGAATCCTGCACGACCCACCATCTTAACCTGCTGTATGTTAGATGTTTTCTTCAGTCGCTTCACAACCTTGATGGGTCG
>NZ_BBOC01000040.1:0-47815 GCF_001485335.1 Type-D symbiont of Plautia stali
TGATCTCATTCATGGCTTTGGACTCAGATACTGAGGGAGCAGTGTGGCCATCAATTGTAAAAAGCACATTGGTAAGATTGAGCAAACTTTCATTTGCAGCTCTTGTTACACGGGCTACCCAATGGTCACAGTGCTCCATCATTTTACCAGGCTCTTTTTGATTAAAAGCTAACGGCTTGATTGCACATAATATTTTGCTTTCATGTTTTGCAACAAATGGCATCTTAAAACGCGTGAGCTCACCGCCAAGTGTATCTTCTTTAAACGCACCCTTAAGTTCAGAGTAAGAGTTGATACGTGCTCTCAACTCCTTAGTTAATATTTGTTCCCTGCGTTCTTTGCTGTATTCAGAGTGATTGATGAACTTCTCATAAAGACAGTTAAGTTCTTTCTCTGGGCTGTGGGCCATGACAACACGGGTTGAGCTAAAGTGAAAGATCGACTCTTTTTTTGCCGTTAAATAGCTGAAGAAATTGGCAAAATCAGTAGCTGTTTTAAAAGAATGTGAATGTGCTTGGGCAAGTTGTAGCTCACGAGCAACTGCATCTTTCGCAAGAGGAAAAATAGTATCATCTCGAAAGAAAGCGCTAACTCTGGCATCGTTACCATTCGTCAGCTTGAAGTAAAGAGTGCGTTTTTTTGGTGCGCACAAGACTACCCCAATGTTTGCAAACTCTTCAGTTTCTGCATAAGGTGCATATCTTACAATGCTGTAGAGACATGGCGTAGTCACTTGATATTGCTCCAAAATTTTTCTTCTAAAACCCTATCTAAAGTTGATTTAATGAAATCAACGTATGCATCATGCTCCATGTCATCCTCAAGATTCCATTCCTCAGGAATTGCGGATAGTGAAGCAGGAAGAAAAGCCTTTACTCTTTTAGTCTCGTCCTCACCAGATTCTCTATCAACTAGATCGAAAATCCATGAGCGGTGTCTTTCACTATAGACATGGTGCTCGAACTCACCAGGGGCTTCATCATGATCGAACGCAAGGTTATGGTCAATTAGGTAATGTCTATTGTTTCTGTAATCGAAAATGATGTTCACATTACCTCCCGCTGGGGACAATGCTCTATCTGAGTTATTTATCCACTTATCAAACAGATAAACCTTTTTCTGGCTAGTAATATCAACATTGCTGTGAGCCTGAGGGAAGGTTATAGGCGAAACTCCACTTATGAATTTTGTGGCGAAGGCATAGCCCTCATATAACTCATTCTTCCACTCAGGAACAAATTCAGTTAGGGCCTGCTCAACGTAGACAATTTTGAAATCTGGCAAGGATAACCCAAGCTCTTTTGCCAAGCTGGCCGAAACCCATTCTGCAATTAGTTCCTTTCTCGTTACGCATGGCATGCCTTTTACAACATAAAGCTCATCATCGTCGCATCTGCATAAAAATGGTTGAGTAGCACAATCCATTATGCGCTTAACTATCTCTATAACATGAAGATTATCTGCATTCATTATCTTGCATAGCGTCCATGAATGTATGAAAATTTGGCCCATAGCACTAAGCTAAAAAGCTAAATGCCGTGAATTCAACCCAAAGATATCTTCCGCTTATTACTCTCCAGTAATGCGCTGCTTCATCTCGCGCTGGTGCTTATGATAGTCCTCATCGCACTCAGCTGAGCAAAAGGCTGTATCTGCTATGACTTCTTCATCCTCGCACCAAATGCATTTACCGTTGCGGCTAACTAGCCTCGGTTTACGTGCTGACATTGACGCTGCCAGATGGGCTTCTTCACGCTCTTGTGCCAGATCTGCATCATCCAAAATGATTCTCCTTAGTTATCAAACCTATCTTCCTGCGATTAGCCGCCTGGCGCATAAGCTCCACTTGCGATGAACCACACCAGGAGTGTTATACCAGCTACGATTATCGCCACCGGGAACAGGTATCCGATTTTCATGCGAAATAAAGCCTCGTTTATTTAACTACGGTCTCATAAGCCAGAGTAGAGCAATGATGCCAATGGCGATAATTACGATTGCATGAATATGCTCATCTGGCATCGTCACTCCTATTTAAACGTCTCTTCAGGCCGCTAATCCTTAAAATTTGCTCCAATATCCCTGTTGACTAGCCTGACTCGTCGCATCGCCAATTAGAATCCTGAATCGGGTACCATCACTCAACTTTCCACTGCCAGAGCCATTCTCAAGGTTAGGACCATAGCGCATTACTTGTGCAGCACCTGACCTACCATCACTACAAGTAAAGGCGACTTTGAGCATTGGGGAGGTTGTAAACTGATTGTATTTCCCAGAGCATGAGAGACCACTCACGTTCTCAACATAAAAATCTCCGCGAATAAGCGAAGCTGTAGCCGTTCCCATAAGCGGCTCTTTTTGGTCTTCAGTTTGCACAACCAATCCAGTTGAAACAGAGCAGCCAGAGAGAAGCAAAACTGAAAAAGCGATAATTTTTCTCATCTTCAATCCATTGCCGTGTGAAATAAAAAATTAATTAGAGCAGTCGCAACTTAGTCTCAATAGCTACGCCAATGATCTTGCAGTTACCGTTTATAGGAGTCATAGGCCACTGTGGGTTTAATCCTTTCAGGTACTTCTGATTGCCATCGATCACCAGCTTTTTGAAGGTAGCTTCGTTATCATCAACCAGCTTGGCGATGACGAGATTACCATTAGCAGCTTCGCGTCCGGTATCGAATAGGACGAAAGTTCCCTCTGGGATACTTAACCCCATTGGAGCTGTCATCGAATCGCCTTCGACCTCAAGCCAGAACGCATCGCCTTGCAAATGAGCGTCAGATTCAAGCCACAGGTCGATGTCTTTCAGTGTATAGGGTTCACAAGCCTCTGCCCACGCACCAGCCTGTACTTTGCTTAGGACTGGATATCTTACCCCACGAGAGTAAGGAACAGGATTTGAGATATTCACATCATTGCTTGCCTGAGAATGCAACGAGTCCAGCCAACCATTAGACAAACCGAGAGACGCCTCTATCTTGCGCGCCATCTTATCGCCGACATTCCTAACACTTTTTTCGCCTAACAACTGGCTAAACTGGGACGCGCTGATCCCCAAAAGGTCAGCAAAGCTGGCCTTAGTGTTACCGCTGGACGCCAGATGCTTTTTGAGCATTTGCTCCAGATTTGCTTTGCGAATGTCTTTATTTTCCATTCATTGATTCTCACACCATTTAGCAATTCGATAAATATGCAAAATGCTAAATGATGCTTGATTGTAATTTATCATAAAGCTAAACTTGTTTCGTTATTTAAGGAGGCACCAATGGGTAACGAATTACTCCGCTGGCGCAAAGAGGCAACCAATGATGATTGGGTTCGCCTTGCAGCTCTAGCCAAAACGTCTGTTGGCTACCTTGACCAGATTGCATATGGATTCCGCCGCGCATCACCTGGCAAAGCATCCGCAATCGAAGAAGCCAGTAAGCACTTCTCCGGTTATGTGCCGGTTAACAAAGAAAATCTTGTGTTCGCACCGCAGCGTGCATCAGTAGCTTAAGTATTTCCCGCTCTCTAAAAACGGACAACCTGTCCTACGTCGCTGAAAAGCGAATCCAATGAAACAAACACATTAAACGTGGCATCTGCTTCGGCTTTGTCACGTCTATTAACTTCTAAAAGGAATTATCGAATATGGACCATGCAAGAAACAGCAAGTTAATCAATGAAGTGGAAACAGAACTCCGATCTCGCCTGACACACAAAGGCCAGCGTGTTTTGGCTGATGAAGCTGGATGGCATGAATCGAAAGTCAGCCGCTTAAACCTGCGCGATATGGCAACGGTTTTCGTGCTGCTTGAGAAGGTATGGGAAACGAGCCTGATTGCAGAGGTTGCCCGACAAGCGGTAGCTGCTGCGATGGGGAAAGAAAAAGCCCCGAGCTGCGCGAACAGCTTCGAGGCCTAGTGGAAATCAGCGTGTACTAATCACCGGAGAAAATTATGCCTGGAATAACTGGATATGTAAACAGTGGCAGGGTTATTTATGAGTAATCTTGCCCATGACAACGTTTCACCAATCAGACCTGATTTGCAGGTCGTGGAGCGCCGTGTGGTCGATACCGATAATGGATATACCAGGATCGCTAACGAGCTACTGGAGGCTATCGCAAGCGCCGATTTAACAGCGCGTCAGTTGAAACTAATGTTGGCTTACGTCCGCAAAACTTACGGTTTCAACAAGAAATCAGATCGCATTGCTGACGAGCAGATTGCTCAACTAACCGGGCTTTCTCGCCAGAATGTCAACAAGGCAAAAAAAGAACTGCTTTCAATGAATTGCTTGTTAATGGATGGGGGGTTAATCGGCGTAAACAAAGAGGTTTCTGCGTGGCAATTCAGCAAGTGTCTCCAAGTTAGCAATTTAGTCTCTAAACCAGAGACAAAAAGTGTCTCTAACCTAGAGACTTCACCTGTCTCTAACCCAGAGACACACAAAAGACATTATTCAAAAGACAAGAAAGACAATAAATATTCGTCTGAGAATTCTGACGAATCCTCTGACCCACCCTCTGCACATTTTCCGGCTCATCGACCTGATGCAGCCATCCAAACGCCGAAAGGGGACAAGTGGGGGACAGCTGACGATCTCAAAGCGGCCGAGTGGATATTTTCGAAAGTTCGCAATGTGTCGCCCACTGCCCAGCAGCCTAACTGGCCAGCATGGGCGAACGATGTCCGCCTGGCACGCAACGCGCTTAATTGCACCCATCTGGAAATCTGCGAAGTCTTCAAATGGGCCAACGCAGATGCCTTCTGGCAAACCAACGTTATGAGCCCTGCAAAGCTTCGGCAGAAGTGGGACACGCTCAAAGCCCAAATGAACCAGCCTCACCGAAACCGGCCTGTCTGTGCGGATCAGCAATCGGCTGTCAACTGGAACAGCGAAGAAGCCTGGGAGAAATTCATATGAGACAACTTCAAGCAGCAGTGCACCGTCGTGATGGCGCCGCGTTATCCCGCATGGTCGGCGATGCGCCACAGCCTCTGGATCGCCGCCTGCATCACGAAATCGAAAAGCTGATCAACGAGTTTTTCGAGGGGCTGAAGCAGGTATTCCCGGCATCAGTCAGTACCGCCTGGCGAAATGCCGGTGATGAAGCCGCAGCCAAACGCCAGTGGATCGCCGCCTTTGCCGAAAACGGTATTAACAATCGCCAGCAACTGGCCGCTGGTATGCGCCGGGCGCGCGCCAGCGGATCACCATTCCTGCCGTCTCCCGGTCAGTTTATCGCCTGGTGCAAGCAAAGCTCGTTTGCGGTTGCCGGCCTGCCCGACGAAGATAGCCTGTACTCGCTGGTGATGACCTACTGTGCCAGACGCGGTGGTTACGTCACAGCAGAAGACTACCCGTGGGGTAGCAATGCCGAATACTGGATGGTCACCGGCCTGTACAGCATGATGCGAGCTAACAATCTGAGTGAACCCGAACTACGCGTGAAATGCCGCTCTGAGCTGCGCAAGATGTCACAGCGCATCGAAGCTGGAGAAGAAATACCCGAGCCGCGTAAGCAGCTGTTAAAGCTCTCTATCCCATCAACTAACGAGAAAGCGCAGGAAGGCATTGCGATGCTCCGTGCCACCCTGAAGCGAGGTAAGTCATGAGTAGGCTCACCAAAAAGCGACCCAATGGCGATGATTATCCTCAATGTCGAGCGGGTTAAGTTCGCAACGCAAAAAATCAATAAGTTCTGCTTTACGTTTCAAAGTGTAAATTCGACTTGCACTTTACCGGTAACATCTTATTTTCAGTAGGGAGGTTCAATACACACAAACTGAAGAGGGATATTTATGGCTAAGCATCACGTTTTAAAGTCACTTGAAATTACAGCAATTGTCATTTTCGCGCTGGTATTGGCTTACTTAGCCATCACCGGAATTTTATCATCAATGGGCATTGACCACTCCTGGGCTTCACCGCACCGTTAAGTAGCTTCAGCACCAGGGGAATCAAGCAAAACTTAAAAATAAACTAGTTAAATTATATGGCCGACATCTCAAATAAAGGGGTTCGGTTGCACAAATCGAACTTCCTCGACGTGGGGCAACAGTTACTGCCTTTGCTCGAATCTGGCGAATGCTACCGGCTAATACTCAGGCCTTGGAAAGAAAAACGTAGCCTTTCGCAGAACAACCTGGCCCATATGTGGTTTGGCGAAATCAGCGAATACCTCATTAAGTCCGGCCGTATCGATGCCACACCTGAATGGGTAAAGCGCAACCTCAAAAGAACTTACCTGGGCTGTGAAGAAATCACTTACACCGACTTCGTTACCGGCGAGAAGGTCACCACCTACGAACCACGCCACACTTCCAGCCTCGATACCGGAGACATGCATTTCTTCCTGAATCAGGTTGAACAGTGGTGCGGGCAGTTCGGGCTGTCACTGACCATTCCCCACGATAGCGAATATCAAAAACTGAAGGACAATCAAAATGGCTAAAAAGACATGGTCCGATAAGGATCTGGCTTATATCGAACGCGTCGCCGGAAAAGTTCCTGTGCACGTCATGGCTGCCGCTATAAACAAATCGGTGTCAGCTGTAACAAGTAAGGCGCACTCGCTCGGTCTGAAGCTGAAGGTACCAGCAATCATTCTCAGTAAATATTGGCCCGATTATGTGCAAAAGAATCGCACAGATGAAGTGTCATAACTCCATCATGCAATTCTGTATTTACCATCTAACATTTAAACTAGAACAAAGATAACGTCCGATGTTTTAACCATGTCTTCCATTTAATAGCTTTAAAACTTCCGGGACCTTATGAATGTGAATTAGGGCCAAATGTGATCATATGGAGAAAATCCGATGAAATCAGGACTTGAAGCAGGTTGCGTTGCCTTGGTAATTGACTCAGTGAATCCTGAGAACGTCGGAAAGTCTGTAACATTACTGAGTTGGGTCCAGGCTGGAGAATTTTTCAATGCACCAGATGGCACTTGCGGAAAAATGCCTTCTAACACAGGCGGCTGGCTGTGTGTAGGTGACATTGTATGTGTTGGCAAAATGTCCGTCTCATTAAGGGATTTCAGAAATTATGGCTGGTGTATTTTCCCATCCAAATACCTTATGCCGCTAAAGGGCGACGACCTCAGATATTATGATGACCGCAGTAAGGAGAGGTGCAATGCCTGAAGAAAGGAAAATACCTAAAGTGCGTAAATGCAGAATATGTAAAAAGCGCTATAAGCCTCTTACTCTTTATCAGTGGTGGTGTTGCGATGAGCACCAGGACGAACTGATAAACCATCTCGCAACAGCAGCCAGAAAGAAACGGATACAGCAGCAGGACAAGGTCAGAAAGAAAGAAGCACAGCAGGAAACACGCCACCTCAAGATTCGCAAGTTAGCACTTCAGCCCCTCAGCCACTTCCACAAACAAGCTCAAGCCGCCTTCAACGAGTTTATCCGCACACGCGACGCCGACGATCCATGCATAAGCTGCGGTCGCTTTCATGATGGAAAATATGACGCTGGTCATTACCGTACTCGCGGGGCATCGCCGGCCACACGTTATGACGAAACCAACTGCCATAAGCAGTGCGTTCCCTGCAATCAGCATCTCTCAGGAAACATCGAAAACTACACGCCAAACCTGATTAAGAAAATCGGGCAGGATGCTTTCGATCGCCTTATGGGGCCACACCCTATTAGCAAGTGGACGCGGGAAGAGTTGCAGGAACTAGCAGCACACTACCGTCAAAAGACACGCGAGCTGATCGCACAAAGGAGCGAAGCAGCATGACCGAATACCTCAAAAAGAAGTGGCTCCGATTCACGCTCCTGCGAATGCCTGGCTTGGGGGAAATCAACTATCGGATCATCTGTAACTCAGCAAAACTCAAGAGGCTCAGACATGCGCATTGAACGAGACTTTCAGCAACTTGTCAGGCTTGCCGGTGTACGCAGCGCTGCGGACATGCGCCGCCTGTTTGGTAACGGGTGGAAGAATATCAACTCATCTCAACAGGCGTGGGTTCGCCACTTGCTCACAGTGTGGGGTCAGCACCTGGGTAATGAAGATTACGATCGCGGAGAAGTAAACGTTATTGGCCGCCTTATGATGCGTTGCGAATGGAGTGAGCAGCAGGGCAGACAGATCGAGAAAATCGTGTCAGAGCTTCACTGTGAAGGTTTGCGCGGCGAAGAGTTATTCCGCAAAGCCCGTGACCTGCTAATCCCTCAATC
This sequence comes from Type-D symbiont of Plautia stali, assembly GCF_001485335.1. Taxonomy (NCBI): domain Bacteria; kingdom Pseudomonadati; phylum Pseudomonadota; class Gammaproteobacteria; order Enterobacterales; family Enterobacteriaceae; species Type-D symbiont of Plautia stali. The sequence goes on from NZ_BBOC01000040.1 coordinate 8,190, forward strand.
AGCAACGGCAAACATCATTGCTCTCGCTAAAGAATCAGATGATGCTGCCTTTGTTGAATCAGTTATGGTGAAAACATTCGGTATGGACAACCCGATTAAAAACGTGGCCAGATTACGATATTGCAAACGCAAGAGCGTGCAAGACATCGGAGCATCCATGATCTATTTCACGAGTATCAGCACAAAGGAAGCCCGCAACAGAATGGAATGGGCGCTGGATATTCTTGAGGGGGAAATGTTTTATGCAATCAAGCGAGAAATGGAGAATTAAATTCCCTTAAATAAGGGGTGAAGAGAATTGATGGCACAAATAGCTAAAGACAAAGGGCATGCGACCTGGCATATTCACTTTACGCTCGGGAAGCAAAGCGGACTGAGCAGTTCCATCATAGGTGAGTGATTAAACGCGCCACGGTTACCAGCCGTAGGCGTTTTTTTATTTACTAAAATCATATAGTTTTAATCAAATGCTAAATTCTTTTTTGCTACAACGTATCCCCCTTTGCGGAGGGGCATAACAATCGAAGTGCGTTAACATGCGGGTATCGTTGATTGTTTACGAGCCCACCGGGAGGCACCCGGCGCTGTAGCGACTATAATCTCTTAGTGGCGTGCAGGTTAAAATCATCAGCTGTTTCTATTCCTGTATGTCAATTAATCCGCCGTTAGCTTATTGGACAGAGCGCTGGCACTAGTGCCAGAGGACGGGGTTAAAATCCTTGACGGCGGCCCTCCTGTTTCCATTAGCGGCTTCAAATGCAAAGAGCATTTAGTATCAAGTCAAAATATTGATATAAAATAACTTCACTTAAATATTGCTTAACTATATGCTGGGGTTAATGCGGTGAATCACGCCTAGTGGCGTGGCAACAGTCAAAGCTCTGGGGGGCTGTCTGAGCAAGCGGCTAAGGGGACTGTACCTTACTCACCGTCTAACGAGCGGCATCGCAGAAAAGCCATAATGCTTCAGCAAAGCATGGCTCACCTTGGTGGGCCTTTTTGAAAAAAGATCCCGGAATGATAAGTCCCGGGATAAAAATTCAAGTTTCTTCAAGAGATTGGGTAGTACCCGCCGAGTAATATACGCGTAATCAGTTTAAATACCTTAAGCACATTCTTAATCAGGTCTTTCATTGGCGTTTTTTCGAATTCCTGACATTTTTTCATCGATGATGCTTCCAGACTTGAAATCCGATTGGCGCTTTCGGATTTGTACCTGCACGGCTTTACTACGATATTGATAGACGTAAACTGCTGAGCTTTGTTCTACGTCAAAATTAAAATTAACAGTGTTGAAATGCCGAAGATTACGGCTAGTATTGATTGTGTATCATTTCAATGCGCCACATCTAACGATGGATTGTTACCTAATCAATGACGATAAACGGGCGCACCAATTTCAGAAGCACAGGTTAAGCTGTGCTTTACTACGTCAAACTTGACACGATAATAGTGATTTAGTAAATAAACTGTTGCCTGGTGTTATTTGTTTTATCGTCCAATCATTCATCTCGCATACCAGGCCCTGAGCCCCGTCCTAACCGACGGGGCTTTTGTTTATGAGATAATAAGTTAATCGATCAGGGGCACGTAGTTGAAGTTCAGTTGCTTTATGTTTGATTGAGATTTCGTATGCCAACTTAAAATTATGAATAGTCTTCATAATCAAGCGTATCTGGTCTACATTTAGACCAATGCGGTGAATCCCTCTATGCGAAGGGGCGGCAGCTATTACTCTCCTGAGTAACAACAAGCCTAATCGCGGGTAAGCATGGCTGTACTTACTCACCGGGAGGCACCCGGCACCGCAGCAGATTAATTTTGGTGTGTTATTATAATAATACGGTGAATCCCCCTGTGCGGCGGGGCGGCAGTGAATGGGGCGGCATTTTTCTCCAAGACGGGACTAACGCGGACAGAGTGTACTGGCTTTGTTCACCGGGAGGCACCCGGCACCGTATGTTATATTCAGTGTTGGAACGAATCCCCCTAAGCGGCGGGGCATCAGCCAAGAACCAGCGCAAGTTTGCGGACGGAGGTGGCTGCACTTCGTTCACCGGGAGGCACCCGGCGTTTCGGCAACCTGCTAATATGATAATATTGCTATGAATCCCCCTATGCGGAGGGGCGTCAGCTTTACTCCCAAGATCGGTCTCAAGCGGTAAGTATTGGCTGGTACTTATCACCGGGAGGCACCCGGCATAGCAATTCCAAATTCACGTATATAAGGGCTCGCTTCGGCGAGCCTTTATCGTTTTCGCCCCTGCCAATCCCTATGACCTCAAGGAATATCCCCAAGTGGTGGCGGGCATCTTTTTTTTCGACTACTGGCAAAAGAAAACCCGCGCAAGGCGGGTTATGTCGAACTCTGGAAAGTTTCTTCCTCAGCAGTTGAAATTATAACCGGGTTCGCTTTCTTCATCCCTCGGCAAAATCTTAAAAGCGGATCCCCTAAATGGGGGTGGATATGAAAATTATGCCTGACAAACTTGCATCAGGTGCCAGCTATTGCGTCTCTGGCACGCTGGTCTGCGGAGGTAGTGTGTCGCAATGGATTCATGACCTCGACTGGAACCAGATTGCAGTAATCAGCGGCGTGGTAATCGGTATCGCCACCTTCCTGGTGAATCTGTATTACAAAAATCGGCAGACACGTGCTTATGAAGCCGCTCTGCGTCGTGGATACGTTCCAAACCCACCACAGGATCAGTAAACATGTCCCTATCCCCGTCTCTACGGAAAAAGCTAGTTGCTGCCGTAGGCGGCGGGGCTGGCGCGATTGCTATTGCTACAACGCTCATCCCTTCACTTGAAGGCGTTGAATACACCCCATATAAAGACGTGGCCGGTATCTGGACTGTTTGTTATGGGCACACTGGCATAGACATCATGCTTGGTAAGACCTACACAGAACTGGAATGCCGCGCGCTACTCGATAAGGATCTGCGCACAACAGCTGCTCAGATTGACCCCTATATCAAAAAGCCAATACCGGATGAAACCCGCGCTGCTATCTACTCGTTCGCCTATAACGTTGGCGCTGGCAACTTCAAAACCTCGACTCTACTTCAGCGCATCAACCAGGGAGACACCGCTGGCGCCTGCGACCAGTTGCGCCGATGGGTATACGCGGGGGGACAAAAGTGGAAAGGGTTAATGAATCGCCGTGAGATTGAGCGCGAAGTTTGCTTGTGGGGGCAGAAATGACATTTAGCCTGCGATCCGTTCTGATTACCATCGCATTGTTGATTGTCGCGGCTTTAGTTTACGGGCAGGTTCGTTACCTTAATGGCTGGTATGCCCACAGCGCCAAAGTTAACGCTGAATATGCAATCAAGAAACAGAAGGCCGAATCCAAGCTGGTTCCCATTGAGCAGAGAGCGGCAGCCGCCAACGCTGATGGAAAAGTCATCTATCGAACCATTACACGCGACGTGGTGAAATATGTTCAGGATCCGAATCGCACTGTGTGCCGTTTTGATGATGCTGCTGTCAGCATGCGGCAGCGAGCAATCGACGCGGCCAACAATATCGCAGGATTTGATGAGCCCGCCGTGCAAACTCAGTCCGGCGGGAAAGGACAGTGATGCAGACTTGCAATCGGATGTTGAGAATGCGGATTGTGTGAGAACGCTACGACTCAACACTTACCGATGGCAGGCCTGGTACAAAGCTGGCAATAGCTGAACATATGAATACTGTGAGTTGGAGGGTTGTGATAGAGGACCTTTAATGAAGTCTGTTCTGAAAGAGCAGGTAAATTCTTACTGGAAAAAAATCCGCCGTATCGGACTACGGCGGGAGATGTCACACACAGGGTTGTCAGCTATTAATGCTGCTCGTTAATCATGGAATATGCACTACGGCACATTACCAGTGCGGTCTGAATTGTATACCTTTCTAAATATGTTGCCGGGATTTGACGGAAACTTTTGGCAATAATGACAAATACCAGACATTTCTTAAGTAAATAGCGCGCAATTTAAATATAACCCATTGTCAATACTTAAGTATCCGATTCGTTTGGTTGATAAAATCTTTGCAGTACTCGAAGTCAAATTGGTCGAAAATTTGAGTGGTAGCAACTACACTTTTCTTCGTTAAGTCAAATTTCAAAGACGAAAACGGAGCTTATCATGCAAGATGACATTGCGACTGAGTGTGAAATTCAGATTAAACGTCTGGCGGGCATGTATCAGATGGGGGACGGCTACCAGCAAACCAAAGAAGCGATCAACTCAATCTTAACTCACTTCAACCACAGGCTGGGGAGAGATGTGTCTGTACGCATCATGGTATGGAGTGGTTTACATACTTCGCTAAAAAACTCCCTGATAATTTCAGCCGACCCTCGCTGGATAAAAGCGATACGCTATGCGATTTCCCGAGTTAAGTCATTCAAGCAGAATGCAATGGCATCTCATGCTGCCCGGGTGGCTTCCCATGCCTGAGCTGCGAATGAGCAGGAATGATTCACTTTATACGTTCGAATTGTAGGGACGGAAAGCAAATAGCCGGATTGCAGCAGTAAATTAACGAACTGTGCAAATGATGATATTCACGCCACTATGACTCGAGATTAGTAATTTTAGCCGAATCCTTTAAATCTCTAAGCGAAACGGATGTAAGAGCTTTTACCACAGGATAAGGAGTAGCTGACTGGATGAAGGCAGCCAAAATATCAGCCACCGTGATGATTGCGGGACTCCGGGACAGGGCGTAACCACCATACATGCCGGGCATACTCTTAACTAAGCCTTCATCCCTGAGCACTGCGATCAGGCTTTCAAGGTAACTAACAGAAATTGAAATTTCTGAAATTAACTCTCTGACAGGAGTAACTTTTTCCTCACTCAGAGACATCATGATTTTCAAAGCATAGTTCTGTTTACTGGTAAGCATCGTTTAGAAGCCCGTTAATTTTCTCTTTTAAGTAGAATACCACTGCTGTCAGGTAAAGTGACCAGCAGGGAGCGGCGTGACTGAATCCACCGACAAGGGATAACTGTTAGTCACGGTGCGAAGCTGGTGTATGATTTAGAAGTCAGGTGCGCGAGATGGCTTAGCGAAAGCTTCGACGGGACAAAGCGTGACACTAGCTGAATCAAGCAGTGGTGCCGTGACCAATACTGCAAGACCGTGGGTTCGAATCCCACCCTGACAAACTAACCGCCTACGGGCGGTTTTTTATTGGAGTGAATATGGCATCACCAGATTGGGAGGCCATCGAATTGGCTTACCGTGCTGGTTTGATGTCTATCCGAGAAATAGCTTCACAACATGGCATTACTCACGGCGCCATAAACAAACGTGCCAAACGCGATGGATGGGAGCGCGACCTAAAGGCGAAGATAAAAGCCAAAGCTGATGCGCTGGTATCCAAACGTGAGGTATCCAAAAAGGTATCCACTGAAACGGCTACCAACGAACGGATACTAATTGAGGCAAACGCAGAGGTAATAGCCAGCGTTCGCATGGAGCATCGCGGTGACATCCGGCGTGCAAGAAATATTGCCAACTCTTTGTTTGATGAACTCGAAGCAGAGTGCGCGGACGTGCCAGCGCTTCAGCAGTTGGGCGAGTTGATGTATCAGCCTGATGATAAGGGCTACGACAAACTCAACGAGATTTATCATAAGCTCATCAGCATGCCCGGCCGAGTGAAGTCGATGAAGGATTTATCCGACACCCTCAAAACGCTGATTGGCCTTGAGAGACAGGCATACGATATCGACGGCCCAACCGGCGACGATTCAACTAAGAAACTTTCCGATTTGATGGATGATTTAGCCAAGGGGTAACCATGAAGCCAGAACACCTCGCGCTTCTGCGTGACAAGCTCTGGCGACTGAACAATCTCTACTGGATCACTAACAAAGAAGGTAAGCCAGTCCGGTTCAAGATGACGTCGGAGCAGCTTGAATACTTCAAAGGCATGCACACCCGCAATATCATTCTGAAAGCGCGACAACTTGGCTTCACGACTGAGGTCTGCATCATTCAGCTTGATGCTGCGTTGTTTGAAGCTGCTAAGTGCGCTCTGATTGCCCACACCTTAAATGATGCCAAACGCCTGTTTCGAGAAAAGGTTAAGTACGCCTATGACCGGCTGCCGGCAGAAATCAGAGCGGCCAATCCTGCGAGCAATGACTCTGCCGGTGAGCTGGTATTCAAAAAGGGCGGATCACTCTACGTCAGCACCTCATTCCGCGGCGGCACGCTGCGTTTCCTGCACGTTTCTGAGTTTGGGAAGATATGCGCCAAGTTTCCCGATAAAGCGCGGGAGATAGTCACTGGTGCCTTTGAGGCGGTATCAAGCGATTGCTTCACCACCATCGAAAGCACAGCTGAAGGGCGCGCCAGTTACTTCTTCGATTACTGCCAGACAGCAGAGAAAGCTCAGCTGCAGGGCAAGCAGCTATCAAACCTCGACTGGAAGTTTTTCTTTTTCTCCTGGTGGAAGAATCCACTCTATGCAATCGACCCAGTGGAGCCATTACCGCAGCGCCTGACCGATTACTTTGACGATATCGAGTCGAAGCATGGCATTAGCCTGACCGATCAACAGAAAGCCTGGTATTACGCCAAAGAGAAGACGCTTGGCGATGACATGAAGCGTGAGTATCCATCCATCCCGGCTGAAGCGTTTGAACAGTCGGTTGAGGGCGCTTATTACGCCAAGCAGTTCCGCTGGCTTTACACCAACCAGCGCATCGGAGAATTGCCTGACAACCCACATCAACCGGTGCATACATTCTGGGATATCGGCGTGGGCGATTCCACCGCGATATGGTTCGTGCGTGAGGTTGGCGATGAATTCCACGTCATCGATTACTACGAGAACAGCGGTGAAGGTCTGCGCCATTACATGAAGGTGCTGAAAGACCGTGGCTACCAGTACGGTGACCACTGGGCACCGCACGATATCGACAACCGCGAATTTGCGGGCGACGGAAAGAGTCGTAAACAGATTGCCGCCGAAGGCTTTGAAATCGACGGCCAGATGTATTCCATACGTTTTAAGGTCGCTCCAAAGCTTGGCGTTGATACCGGCATCGACTCGGTGCGTGAAATCCTTCCCAAATGTGCCTTCGACTCAGCCAAATGCGAAATCGGTATTTCTCACCTTGAGGGATACCGCAAGGAGTGGGACGACAAGCGCGGCTGCTGGAAAGACAAGCCACTGCACGATTTCACATCGCACGGTGCTGATGCGTTCCGCTACTTTGCCGTAGCGAAGACCAACCACAAACAGACCGGCGCAATCTTCTTCTAAGGAGCACCAGTGAGTGAATTAAAACCGGGGGAGAGCTTCCTAGTAAACGCGCTGGCCGCTACCGTGGGGCGCCTGCGCTCCCTTTATGCCGGGGTAAACGGCAACACGAAGCGAACCAAATTATGGGACGAATTTGGTTATCCCGATCAGATTGGGTTTGATCAGTATTACCGCGCTTACGAACGTAACGCTGTGGCTCACGCGGCGGTGCATAAGCTGCTGGACAGTTGCTGGGTAGATCATCCAACCATCATCGATGGCGATGAAGCAAAAGAGTCTACCAAAACCACCGCCTGGGAAACGCTGGTCACCAAGGTGCTGAAGAAGCACTGGCCGAAAATTAAGGATGCGGATCGCCGTAACCTCATTGGCCGGTACTCGGCAATTCTCATCCAGTTTAGGGATGGTCGTGAGTGGAGCCAGCCGGTAGACCGCAACGTTGTAGCAAAGCTCAAAGAAAAAGCCATTGTTAAGCTAATCCCCGCATGGGAATCGCAGGTAAAGCCTGGTAACTTCGATACTGACACGATGTCGGAAACCTATAGCCAGCCGCTCAGTTACAACTTCAACGAGCAGCCAGTGGGCGACGATGGCACCTATGGCGTAGTGCGCGGCGTCACAGTGCACCCTGAGCGGATCATCATACTGAGTGAAGGCTCAGAAGATGAGAACATGCTATCAGGTGTGCCTTTCTTACGCGCTGGCTACAACAAACTTCTCGATCTGGAGAAGGTCTCCGGGGGCAGCTCTGAAGGCTTCCTGAAAAACGCCAGCCGTCAGCTCGGCATCGCATTCGATTCTCAGACCGATATGGCTACCATTGCCGCCCAGGCTAAAGAAGCTGGATACGCCAATATCGGCGAGGCGATGAATGAGAAAATGCAGAAGCTCAATCGAGGCACTGATTCAGCTCTGGTAACTCAGTCGGGCACCACGTCAGTACTCTCTGTGGCCGCCGCCGATCCGCAGCCGACATGGACAGTCACCGCCAACGAGTTCGCAGCATCAATTCAATGTCCGTTCACCATTCAGTTTGGGCAGCAGACCGGGCGCCTTGCTTCTGATGAAGATAAAGCCGACTGGGCGAAGCGCTGCAATGGCCGCCGATGGGGGTTCATGACCGCAGTGGTAACAACACTGCTTGAGCGTCTATGGACGATTGGCGTAATTGACCCGCCATCATCCGGCGAAGTCACATTGGCCTGGTCTGACTTACTCGCTCCAAGCGAGAAAGAGAAAATCGCCAACATGCAGGCAATGGCAGATGTGGCACAGAAAACACAGGCAGCTTACGGCACCCCGGCGATTGAACAGAACGAGATTCGAGCTGTAGGAGAACTGGAGCCGCTGCCAGAAAACGAATTTCCGCCAACGGTTCCACCGGGAGACCCGCTAAGTGACGACCCTCCAGCTAATCCGGACGCCGGTAATACCACGCAACAAGGCAGATCCGACACAGTCCGCCAGGCCAGTTAACAGGATGTTCCGCGATATCGACAACCGCTACTACCGCATCAAGGTTGCGTTAAAGCAATTGTTCGATGAGCGACTTACTGGCCGGGAGCGTGGCACCAACCAACAGTCGCATGCGGTGCACGGCAATGTCATCTACGAGGTGAATGCAGGCGCATATGTTTACGACATGTCCGCAACACAACTGGCTGACCTCCTGCAGCGCGTTCAAATCATCCTCGATGATGCATTGCTTGAAGGTGGCAGCAACAACCTGTGGGCGCTGAGCTATGTTTCTGACGAATATGAGCGTGGCACGCATCAGGCATTCACGAACCTAACCGTGCAGTCGCCGATTTACGAGCAGCAAACCACTCTAGCGCAGCTGCTTAGCAGTCCTGCATACCAGAATCAGGTGGCGGCGGCTTACGTCTCAACCTACAGCGACTGGCTTCTGGAATCCGATAGGGCTCGTGGTGATCTGGCTAATGTGATTTCAGATGCGATTGGCCGGGGCATAAACCCACGAGAAACGGCGCGGATCGTCAGCAAGCGGCTTGATGTATCGATGGCGAGAGCCAAGAACATGGCGCAGACCGAGCAGGTTGGCGCTTTGCGCGAGGCTCAATGGAATGAAACAGAATGGTCAAAAGAACGGCTTGGCCTCAATACCGCGTTACTGCACCTATCAGCCTTAAAGCCAACCACGCGAACAACTCATGCTTTCTGGCATGGGAAAACACGCACTGTTGACGAGGTGCGTGAGTGGTATAGCCGTGACGGCAACCGCTATCACTGCTATTGCAGCCAGATACCGGTCATCCTCGATGATGACGGCAAGATAGTGAATACCGGCCTTGTTGAGAGGCTGCTCAAAGAGCGCAAGGAGTGGCAGCAGGCCGCTTAACCTATCACCCCCATGAGGACACAGCATGAAGCGCAACCGCGTAAACGTGCTGACCGTCGTCAACTCCGCTTCAAACATCACCACTGAAACCATCGACGGGAAGCCACATATTGTGGTTCGCGGAATCACGCCCGTTGTCGATGACATTGTGATGAACCGGAAGTTGTACCCGGCAGCAGAAATTGAGAAGGCGTTTAACACGCTTGAGCGAAATCCAATGCCATTCGGCCACCCAAAGGTGGACGGCAAGCACGTATCGGCTCGCGATGTCCGCGCAGTAAACAACTATCACGTTGGCGCATGGCTCCAGAACGTCAGCCACGTTGACGGCAAAGTCACTGGCGACATGTACGTTGACCGCCGCTATGCCGAAGGCAGTGACAATGGTAAGCGCTTGATCAACCGCTTGGACGAAATGGCATCCAAAGCCAATGTAGACCCAATTCACATCTCTACCGGCCTGCTTTATTCCGGCATAGCTGCAAATGGTGAATCGAAGGGCAAAAAATACAACGAAATCGCCACGAACATGATGTTTGACCACGTTGCCGTGTTGCTCGATGAACCTGGGGCTGGGACGCCAGAAGAGGGCGTTGGCATCTTCGTTAACTCCGATGGCTCGGAGCAGCAACTGGAAGTCGTCAACCTGTCGGAAGGCCAATCACCCGACACAGATTCACCGCATGACCCCGCACTCAAATCATTTTTTACCCAGCTTAAGGCGTTTTTCAGCGCCAACAGCAATTCCGTCAAAGAGGAAGCAAACCCGATGAAAGAACTCATCACCAATGCGCTGAAAGCGAAAGGCATTGACGTTGAAGGTAAGTCCGATGCTGAGCTGATGGACGCTTACAACCAGATGGCCACCGAAGAAGCAACAGCGAAAGCTGCAGCTGATGAAAAGGCCAAGAAAGATAAAGAAGAGGCTGACCGCAAAGCCAAAGAAACCGCCACTAACAGCGAAGAGGCTCCGGCATGGTTCAAGCCCTTCGCCGAAAAACTGAGCACCATTGAAAACGGCCTCGCCGTTAACTCTGACAAAGAGAAGACCGAAAAGCGCGCCGCGGTTAAAGCGAAGTTCCAGCTTGAAGATCTGGCGGTTAATGCCCTCGATGGCGCTGCTCTCGACGGCTTGTATGCGCAATGCCAGTCAACCACGGGTCTGAACGGCGGTCTGCGTCAGGTAAACAACAACGATTCATTCAGCAATATGCCGGAGTAAGTAATGGCTAAAGACGGTAAGCATGTAATCCACGCGGGCGGCATTTTTGCTAATCCGCAACTTCATCGTGAAGGCGCCGCGGCGGCTGACACTCAACCCGGCACCATTGGCTTCTTCGATAACACCACGAAAAAGTTCACTGCCTCGGTAGATGGTAACGAAGAGGCGATCCTGTACGTGGCTAACTATGACTATCTGCGTTGCAAAACGGTAGATGACACGATTGCCGCGGGCGATTGGGTTGTAGCGATGCACCCAACGCCTGGTGTCTTCTTCAACGTGCCGGCCGCGACTGGCACCTACACCAAGGGCCAACCGCTGTCGATCGCCAATGGTCGCGTAAAAGCGTTAGCTGCTGATGAATCTATCCGCGCATTCGTGGAAGAAGACCGTTCAACCACCATCGCGACTGCAGGTGATCTACTGCGCGTTGTCATTAAGTAAGGAGCACCGAATGTTTGTATTCTCCACCCGAATGGCAACTGAGACGCGCAACCTTGAGGCAAACACTGCTCAGTTCCGTGAACTGGAGTTTGCCCGTAATTCCAGTGCGCAGGCTGTAGCAGATTTCATCGCTCGCACCCGCGCGCGTAGCGATGCCGCAAATGCGCCGCAACTGGATGCAGTGAACGCTGTTGACGATATCCGTCGCCTGTACCGCGCCTATGATCAGACTGTGCTAGCTGAGTTCGAGCCAAACACTGAGTTCACGCTGCTTAACGACCTGATGCCGCTGTCTCGCTCAGTTCGCCTGGAAGAGTCAGTGTATGAGTACGCTCGCACCGGCGGTCGCGGCTGGGCTCACACTTCCATGTCCGGCCAGATTGGTGCGGCACTTGATGCGAAGTCCTACACCTTCGACGGCACCATGGTTCCTATCCATGATTCTGGCTTCAAGTTCAACTGGCGTGATCCGGTCTTCAACAAAGGCTCTGCATTGGCTTCTCTGGCTGATGCGCAGGCTGGTTCGGTGAATGATGTTCGCCGTCAGTATGTAGACTACATCTGGGAAGGCTTCCGCGATCCGGCGGGCAACTTCATCAACTTCGACGGTAAAACGTGGAAGGGCTTACGCCACGATGAACGTGTCGCCCAAGTGACGCTGACAGTTAACTTCGCAACCAGCACCGATGTGAAAGCCATGCGTGCGGGCGCTATCGCGCTGCGTGATGTACTGAAGTTGCAAAACATGCAGTACGGTCAGCAGACCTGGTACGTCTCAAGCGAAATCATGTCGAACTGGGAACAGTATTTCGATGTGAACTCTCTGCGAACCGTGCTGGAAGAAATTGCGAAACTGGCTGGTATCTCGGCAATCAAAGAAGATTCCGAACTGTCAGGCAATGAAATCGTGATTGTTCCGCTGGCGGCCGGTGTTATCGCCCCAATCGTAGGTCAGGCTTTCGGCACTGTTGCCGATCCGCGCCAGTTCTACAACAGCGATTACATCTGGCGCACATGGGGTGCTGCTGGCCTGATGGTTAAGCAGGACATCAACGGCCACTTCTCTGTCATCCACGCCTCGAGCTAAGGAAAGATCATGGCACTCGTAAAGATCATCGCAGCAAACCTCTTTGCTGGTGCCAACTTCCAGAAACTGGAGGTTGGTAAGGTTTATGACGTGGACAGCGCGATCGCTGAAAAGTGGGTCGAGCAAGGCAAGGCTGAGACATCCAAAGAGAAGGCCAGTGAAAAACTGGTATTCGAAGTGGCCACGCCGTCAGCGCCGGTTAGCACTGACACTTCTGCGCTTCAGGATCAACTGAATACCGCACTGGAACAGTTGAAAATTTCCCAGTCTGATGCAGATGCAAAGGATGAAGCCCACGCAGCCGCGCTGAAACAGCTGAAAACTGCTCATGCTTCTGAACTGGAAGCCGAGAAAGCCCGTGCTGATAAAGCTGAAGCTGACCTGGTGGAAGCAACCAAGAAGGCGAAATAACCATGGCAGCCCAAATCACGCTGGGAGACGTCAAACCGCTGATGGCTGAATTGGGCTTCACGGTTCCTGATGCTGTCCTGCAGTTACTTCTCGACCAGGTAAACGCCACGTCTACATGTATGGACGGGGCGGGCTACTCCGAAAGCCTGCAGAAGCTCATGCTTATCTATGCAGCCGCGAGACTGGCCGCCCTGTCCGGTGCCAGAAAGATAGCTTCTCAGTCTGCCCCGTCTGGCGCTTCACGCTCGTTCACCTACGACAGCTCCGGTACGGATTACCTGTATAGGCAGTTGCTGTCATGGGATACGAACGGCTGTCTTGCTGGCCTGCCTCTTTCTGGCGTGTCGGTTGGCTTCTTCGAAGTTGTCGGGGGCTGCTGATGAACTGGCAACCCCCATCATCACCGCCGAAACCTTACGATCGCGTCTGGCTTAAAACGTCCACTGGCCGGGAAACAACCGGCTACATCAACAGCGGCGGTGAGTGGGTGTTCAATTGCAGACGTGTTGCCGCTGAAAAGCCCATTGTACTGGGCTGGAGGGCGTGAAATGTCATCATTAGCGAGCTGGTCTTACACGGCTCAGGCGACCGTCTGGCGCAGACTCGGGCTCAATGAGTATGGCGATTCGCTTGGATGGTCGGAGCCGTTAGTCATCGCCTGTGATTATCAGGGCGGCCTGTCTAAACGCCTCGGCGCTATCGGTGTAGAGAAGGTCGTTAAAAACACCATCTGGACTGAATATGCGCTGGCTACCCCTGGCGACTACATACTGATCGGCGCATCGGCTGAGTCTGACCCCATGGCTGCGGGTGCTGACGAAATCATGCAGTCAATTCAGTACGCCGATACGTTCGAGCGTACTGCTGATGACTGGGCGATCATCACGGGAGTGTGACCATGGGCATCAAAATACGTGGAGTTGAGCAGGCTAAGAGAAACCTTGATGCAGTCATCAATGATATTCAGGGGCGGAGGGTTTTGCGAGCCATCCAGAGCGTGCTGATCATCGGTTCGTCTCAGGCGGCACTCTACACCCCAATCGACACATCAACGCTGCTAAATAGCCAGTACCGTGAGGTGACTGCGAGCGGAACACGCATTGTTGGTCGCGTAGGTTATTCGGCCAACTATGCCGTCTACGTTCACGACCCTAATATCCCGCAAAACTTCAAGCGCTCAACCGCTCAGAAAGAGTTTCTGTCCAAGGGCTTTGAGGATTCGCGCGATGCCATCAGTGCAGCGATCAAAAGGGAGATGGTGCTTTGAATCCTCCAATGCATACGCGCGTGCGCAATTACTTCGTCGATGCCGGGTTAACAAACGGATTCATCACGCAACTGCTCATATGGAAAGACACTGGCAAGCAGACGGACGCTATCATGGTTTTCCGTCCCAACGGCGGCACAGCGGTGCGTAAAGGTCTGGGCTCGCAATATTTCATTATCGTTGACGTGGTCGGCGCTAAGAACGCTGACGCGGCTGTTGATAAGGCGGCACACGCTATAATCGATTACGTTCAGCAAAACCCAATGGCTGATGCTTGCGTCGGGTATCTGGAGAACCTCGGAGGCATTCCAGCCCCCGTCCTAACTACCGAAGGCCGCCTGGTCTATCGGATTCAGTTTGTTGCCACTTTCGGCAGCTCCTAAAACGTCAAAGAGGAATTAAACATGGCTGAATGCCAGAACAGCAACGAACGTTTGTTCGGTGGCGCCGTTGTGCTTGAAGTTGCCGATGGCTGCAGCGATGTGCTGCCGCAAGAGTCGGAATGGAAATCACTGGCTGCCGGCACAACAAAAGGTTTCGACTTCAGCCCGAATAGTGTCACCAGTGATGCTGATGACGGCAAGGGATATGTTGAAACTATCGTAACCAACTCGGATTTCACCATTAGTTTTGAGGGTGAAGTTCGTAAGAAGGACAAGCTTGATCAATATGGCGTTGGTCGTTTGATTAAGTATTACCACACTGAGATCTCCAACCGCCGACAGCCTGGTATTTGGGTTCGTCTGGAATACGGTCCAATCACGTTCATTGGTTACATGAACATCACTGCTCTTAGCTCTAGCGGCGGGACCAACGACATTGTGCCAATCACCACTGAGTTTAAGGTGGGTGATGCCAGTACCATTCAGGTGATCGACACCGACGAGACCATTCCAGCAACTGGTGTGACTGTTGCACCGGCGACAGCATCGCTCGCCGTTGGAGCTACGCGCCAATTAACGGGCGCAGTCCAGCCAACTGATGCAACCGACCGCACCGGAACCTGGACAACTTCAGATGCTACTAAGGCCACCGTGAGCAATACAGGCCTTGTCACTGCGGTGGCAGCGGGTAGTGCGACGATCACCTTCACATCTACCGATGGCAGTTTCACCGCCAATTGCGCAGTAACGGTTACCGCTTCGTAACCATTCCAAGGGGTAGCATGCTGCCCCTGATAATGCTTATGGAGACCATATGACACCATACAAAGAGATTGGCGAGTGCCTGGTCTCAATGGGCGACCATGATTACTTTTTCCGTCCATCCTTCGCAAATATGATGCGTATTGGCGATCCGGAATCGATAGTTCAGGCCTTTTATAACCTGCATAACGACGAGTATACGTCCCTTATTCGGCGCTCTGTCGCGGCTTATGGCGGCATCCCTCAGTGGTTGATGACGTACATTGGCAGGCCGCAATTTAATAAGCCCGTGATTTATTCGGCTATGAATGTGCTTTACGCATGCTGTGATGACAATGTCAGCTCATTGGTTGGTGAGTTGCGCCCTGGACGCACTGGCCGCTGGTCTTTTGTTTACCGTAAGGGCGCCATGCCAGTGTCGGATATGGTGCTGATCGCACAATCGCTCATTCAGCACGGCATAATCGGTAAGGCTAAGGTGAGAAAGCTGCAGCGCCACGAGGGGGGCGAGTCTACGACAGGATTCAATGCCTTTGAATACATCAGCGCCGCGCGTATCGGATTAGAGTTGTCTCGCGATGAGGCTGAAAAGCTCACAATGACCGAGTTCCAGATGCTGCTGGCTGCGAAGTTCCCGGACCAGAAGGGCTTCACTAAAGAAGAGTATGACGCGGTGGCTGATGATTATCTGGCTAGAAAGAATAGAAAGTTAAAAAGGCTGAGTAGCCCGCCTGATTAAGCTTTCTTTTCCATATGGATGTTGTCATCCATCAGATCTGCCTGTTATTGGTCTGCATGAGAATTATTGCCGGGGCGGAATATTTTCCATCCAAATTGAAGATCAGTTCTCAGATTTTCATCTCATTCCACTACAAACTGAGTGAACTCTTGAGCGCTATTGCCCAGTCCAAAACTGCGCAGTTCCTGAAGAATTTCTTGTCTTTTTTCGGGTGGCAATTTAGCGATTATCAGACCAATAACCATCTTTAGTTGAACAATTTCAACCTGTGCATCGTCCATATCATCCAGGATGCATTCAAGTTGTATGCGTTTATTGATCGCTGGCATGGTTTCTACTCATTAATTATTCGTTAGATACAAAATACCTTGATCAGCAAGTTTTGAGCAACCCAACGTCAAGGCTTTTGCACCATCCTGCGACTACGCGGTACAAGTATTTATCACAGCATGTCCTGGGACTAATGGGCACAACCTATAGCCTCATCGAACAATTACAGCGCCCCCAAGTCATAGCTGCAATCAGGGGATAATAACCCCAAGCTAAAAGTGACTGACCCGCCTCGAGCGGGTTTTTTATTGCCCGGAGATCGTGATGTCAGAAAAAGTCGGAGACATTTACTACGAGGTTGGCGCTGATATTGCCCCGCTTCTGCAGGGATCATCACAGGCCAACGCCGTGCTTGATGCCATGGGAAAAGGTGCTGACAAAGCATCAGGTAACATGGATGGGCTTGAGCGTTCCGCATCAAAAACCGGCAAAGCCGTGGCCCGCGCCGCTGACGATGCCAGCCAAGCGGCGAAGATTATGGAGCGCCTAGGTAATGAAATCGCGGTGCTAGAAGAGGCCAGCCAGAATGGAGCCCGCAGCGCCACTGTCCTGGCTGCACAGTTGATAGCAGCAGGTGATGCATCTGAAGCGCAGACAAAAGAAATTGGTAATCTTGCCGGTAAGCTTTTCGACGTTAAACAAGCAGCTGCAGAGTCAGCGAAGTTAGTTGCAGCAAATACGGCGGCGATGCAGCGCGCTCAGTCAGCTATCACATCACTGCAAAGCGATGTATCGGTGTTGAGCACTGAGATGGAGTCCGGATCACGAAGCGCGGCTATCCTAGCTGCACAGTTAAAGGCTGGTGAAGGCGCAACGCAGGAACAGAAGGCTCGCATTGGAGAGCTAACCGGCAAACTGTATGACATGAAGGCCGCGCAGGATGCTTCAGCGCGCGCCACAATGCTGGCTTCCAAGCAGTCGGCGCAGCAGGCTAATGATGCCGCAAAACTCCGCTCACTGTCTTCCAGCCTTACTCAGCAAATCGCAACCCTCACTGAAGAACAGAAGAATGGCGCACGAAGCGCGGCGATGCTGGCGGCACGTTTACAGGCAGGATCCACAGCGACAGCTGCGCAGCGTAAAGAGATAGGGGAGTTGGCCGGGAAACTTTATGACCTGAAACAGGCGCAAGACCAAGCTAATGTTGCTCAGCAGAAATCTACCGGCATTATGGGCGGGCTGAAAACCGGGCTGACAGCAATAGCGTCTGCTATCGCTATCTCTCAGTTGGTTCAGTACGGCAAACAGTTCCTTGAAATTGCAGACACAATGACGCAGCTGCAGGCGCGCATTGATAGACTGTCTTCAAGCGCGAAAGAGGGCGCAGAGACGTTTCAGGCGCTTTCAGCTATCGCGTCTGCATCAGGTTCCAGTCTGAAGGACACAGAGAAGCTTTGGGAAACACTTACCTCATCCCTGAAGAGCGCTGGAGCAAGCAACGCGCAGATCCTCACACTGACAGATACCCTTCAGAAAATTGGGCGCATTGGTGGCTCATCTACTGAAGAGATGGCTAACGCTTTACGCCAGTTTGGGCAGTCAATTGCAGGCGGAACGGTACGCGCGGAGGAATTTAACTCCATCATCGAGCAGATGCCTGAGTTAGCGCGCCAGATGGCGGCAGGCCTTGGCATTTCAGTTGGTGAGCTGCGCAAACGCATGCTTGAGGGCAAGTTATCAGCAGAGGATGCGCTGAATGCCATCATTACGCAGACAGGTTTGGTAAATCAGGAGTTCTCAAAGCTACCGCGCACCGTGGATCAGGCAACAAACAGCCTGACGATTTCATTCCAGGAGTTAGTGAAGCAGATAAATGACACCACTGGCGCAAGCACCGGAATGGTTCATGTTATCGACTCCATCACTGCGGCAATCGACAGGCTTGCAGGAAAAGTTCCAAGCGCGACCCAGCAGATTTCAGACTTGAACAGCACGGCTGACATGTTTGCCCGCCGCGCCAGAACTTACTCGTTTCTTGGTCTTGATGGCTGGGCAGCACAGGCAGAGGGAATCAACGCAGTCAGTAATAAGGCTGCAGCGCTTGTAGGAGATTTGGCAGCAATCTCAAAAGCCAATGCTTCGGCAAGTAACCAACCGATAAAGATAGCTGGCGCAGGGGCCGCAGACGAACTCAGCAAACTTGAAAAGTCCACGAAGCGAAAACTGGAGTTATCCAGGTTAGAGGGCGAAGCACGCGCAAGACTGCAGGCGCAATATGATGCGGAAGATGCTGGTATCACAGACAGCAAGCGCATTAAGGAACTTCAAGACGAATATGCCGCGACAGAAAAGAATACCAGCGCGCGAAAATCCTCAGCAGCGGAAGGTAAAAAAGCTTCATCGCAGGCTGAATCAGATGCGCAAAAGTTGGAGGTTCTTCGTCAGAAGTCTGATCAGGTTGCGGACTCAACTAAAGAGCTTTCTCGTTCGCAAGCAATTCTGCAGGCACAACAATCCCTAAGCAAAAGCGCTACCGATGCTCAGATTCTTCAGGCAGGAGAGTATGCGGCCAAGATATGGGACCAGAATAACGCCCTCAAGCAACAGGCACAGATTAAACAGGGTCAAAACTTTGCAAATCAGGAGGTTGCAGCTGGTAAGGCATCAGTTAACCCGCTTACTGGCGAAGCTGTTGATCCTGTTGCTCAGATTGACCAGCAAGAACAGAAAAAACTCGCAGCACTCGCAAACTATCAATCAATTGACCTTCAAAATGCTCAATTGTATGAAGATGCGAAAACTTCTATTCAGCAACAGGCGGCCAATGCTCGCGAGCAAATTGCGATAACAGAAAGGCAGACCTACCAACAGAACATGAGCAATTTGCTTGGCGCCACATCTGACTCTGTCGGTGCAGTCGCAGATGCCATTGGGCAGGCTGCCGGTAAGTCTAGCGCTGCTTACCAAGCCATGTTCGCCATAAGCAAAGGATTCGCAGTTGCTCAGGCAGCACTCAACTTACAAACCGCCATAGGCAATGCAATGGCGCTTCCATACCCTGCAAACATTCCCGCAATTGCTCAGGCAGTTGCAGCTGGGGGGCAGATGGTCAGCGCAATTAGCAGTATTTCCTATGGCGGCGGCCGAGAAAAAGGTGGGCCCGTTGACGGAAACAGTATCTACCGGGTAGGTGAAGGTGGTAAGCCTGAAATCTTCAAGGCCAGCAATGGAAACCAGTAGATGATCCCCGGCGATAACGGGTCGGTGATCAGTAATAAGGATATTGGCGGCGGAAGTGATGGCGGCGGCGGTATTCAGCAGGAAGTGCATTTCCATATCCAGACGACCAACGGCATTGACGACGCAACAATGCAGAAGATGGCAGGCATGATGAAGCAGGTGGCGCTTTATCAAATCAAAGACCAAAGCACTCGCCCGGGTGGCATGCTTCAATCCCGCAAGAAATAGGACATCCCATGCCAGAAACTTTCACATGGAGCCCGCAATCGGGCTTTACGGGCGAAGACACGCCTGATGTCACAGTCGTGAAGTTGGGCGATCGTTACGAACAGCGACAGGTAAATGGTATCAATCCGCTCATGGGTAAATACCCGCTGACCTTCATTGGCTATGACGATGACAAGTGCTCACGGCCAAACTTGGCAAAGGAAGTTCGAGCCTTCCTTGTCGCTCGCATGGCTGTTGAGTCGTTCTACTGGACGCCACCTGATACCGGCATTCAGGGGGTGTATGTATGCCGATCCTGGTCGATGCAGAAGAACAAAGGTGTTTACACGCTAACCGGAACGTTTGAGCAGGTGCCGCGATGAGAGACATACCAGCAGAACTCATCATTGAAAGCGTTGATGCCGGTGTCGGCGCGATGCTCGACCTGTTTGAAGTCGATCTGCAGTCGTTCGGCGGCGATGTTATCCGCTTTCACGCGGGCACAAACGGCTATTACAAAGATGTCATCTGGCAGGGGCGCGCTTACTCGGCCTATCCGATCGCCGTTGAAGGCTTCGAGGTTAAATCGGAGGGGACATATTCGCGCCCGACGATGAAGGTAGCGAACATCACCGGTCTGATTACCGGCATCAACCACGATTTCGATGATGCGCTGGGCGCCGTGGTGACGCGCCGGCAGGTACTGGTAAAGCATCTGGACGCAGTGAATTTCCCGAACGGTAATGCTGATGCAGATTCGACGATGGAAGCTGTCTCCCGCTATGTCATCGAAGAGATGGCAGAAGAGACGTTCGAGACTGTCACCTACAACCTCGCCACGCCAGTGGACTGTGATAACGCCATTATCCCGGGCCGCACCATCCTGGCTGACGTGTGCCAGTGGGTGTATCGCGGCGATGGCTGCGGCTATTCCGGCGGCGCGGTGGCCGATGAGAAGGACAATCCAACATCTGACCTGTCCCGCGATAAGTGCTCAAAGCACCGCAGCGGGTGCCGTTTACGATTCGCCAAACCCTCCGCGCTGCCATACGGCGGCTATCCCGGTTCTGCCAAGGTGTCCTGATGCTTGAATCTGAATGCCTGAACTATGCCGCCTCATCGGGTGACGAGGTTTGCGGGCTGATTATCAATGGCAATCGCCTGTGGCGATGTTGCAACTCGCATCCTGATCCGGCGAGCAATTTCCGGATCGATGACAGAGAGTGGCTGGAAGCAGAAGCGGCGGGAGAAATCACCGCCGTTTTTCATTCTCATCCTGAACCAAAGCTGGTGCTATCCGGCGCTGACCGTGTAGCGCAGTTGGCAACCGGGATTGATTGGTGGCTGGCGAGTAGCGGGCGGCTGCGTAAGTTTCGCCCGGTGCCGCATCTGCTTGGTCGCCGGTTCGTGCACGGTGAAACGGACTGCTACACGCTGTTCCGCGATGCCTATCACCTCTGCGGCATTGACCTTCCGGACTTCGAGCGAACCAACGGTTGGTGGGTACGCGGTGAAAATCTCTATCTGAAAAACATCGCGGCCAACGGATTTCATCAGGTTGGCTTCGACGCCATTCAGCCAGGCGATGTAATCATCCGGCGCGCATTCCCTGAATGCGACCCGTGCCACGCAATGATCTGGCTGGGTGACAACATCATTCTCCACCACGAAGTTCACGGCAGGCTCAGCCGCCGCGAGCCGCTGCGACAGATTCACGTCCCTCTAATTCACTCCATCTGGAGACACGAAAAATGCTCACTTTTGGATTTGCGGGGAATTTACGACGACATTTCCGCCAGATCACAATGAACGTCGACACGCCAGCACAGGGGTTACGCCTTCTGCTGGCGCAGTGTCCCGCATTCAAACGCGATTTCTACAACACCCGGATCCGCATGCGCATCGATGGCAGCGACGTCTGCGGCGACAACCTCGAATTTCACATGAACCGCCACGTTAAAGACGGTGCACGTGTGCTTATCGTTCCCGTGGTGGAGGGTTCAATTTCGGCTGTGGCCGCAGCATGGATCATGGTTGCCGTGGCGGTTGCCTCAGTGGCGTATTCGCTCTACATGACCTCGCATATGAAGACGAAGACATCAGCGGATCAGGACGCCAACTCCATCACGAATAACTCATTCACCAGCGCGGAAAACCGCATCGGACAGGGGCGGCCGGTGCCGCTACTTCTCGGTGAAATGGTGGTTGGCTCAAATGTTATCAGTCTGGGTATCGATACCACGAACAATCAGGACTGGAATATCTCTATCAGCTAAGGTGACAGCATGGGCTCAGGCGGCGGTGGTGGCAGCACTCCGAAACTAATCGACGACAACCTCAAATCAAAGCAATTCCTCCGCGTTCTCGACCTCATCAGTGAAGGTCCAATATACGGACCCGTAGATCAAAGTCACCTCTCATCATTCATGCTGAACAAAACGCCTGTGACAGATTCTGCAGGTAACGCGACTATCAACGGCGTGAGCGTGGCATGGCGGCCGGGAACTGCAACACAGATACCGATCAACGGTTTCAACGCCATTGAAGCGACAACGGTGGTCAATACCGATGTGACTCAGGCAACGCCGCTGGTGCGTACAGTTACCGACATCGATGTTGACCGCGTGCGCATGAACATTGGTGTATCTGGTCTGGTTCAGCAGGATACGAGGGGAAACCAGCTGGAGACGGCTGTCACCATGGTAATCGAAACCCGTGTTGGTAACGGTGCCTGGCAGACACAGAAGACGGTGACAATCAGCGGAAAGCAGTCAGGAGAATATCTTGAAGCGCACCTGTTTGATGCGCCAGAGACTAAGCCCTTTGATATTCGCCTGCGCCGCGTCACCGCCGACAGCAGCAGCGACCTGTTGAACAACGGCACGGTATGGAACAGCTTTACCGAAATCACCGATGACAATCTGTCATACCCATATGCGGCCGTTGCTGGATGCGTGGTTGACCGTGACCAGTACACCGACACGCCAACGCGCACGTACCACCTGCGCGGCCTGATTGTCGATGTGCCGGATAACTACGACCCGATCGCCCGCACTCATACCGGAATCTGGCTTGGTGGATTTAAGTCAGCCTGGACGAACAACCCGGCATGGATATTCCGCGCGCTGGTGAAGAACAACCGCTACGGTCTGGCGCGCCGCGCTGGCTATGTCGATGTGGATGACGGCAGCCTGTACATTCTCTCACAATTCTGCGATCAGCTCGTTGATGACGGTTACGGCGGGCAGGAGCCTCGTTTCACGCTAAACGCCTACATCACTGAGCAGAAGAGCGCCCGCGACCTGTTGGATGACATTGCCGGTATGTTCCGTGGCATCGCGCTGTGGGACGGCATGCGCTTCTCTGTGATGTTGGACAACCCGCAAGACCCTGTCGCTTCCATCACCAATGCCAACGTGGTAGACGGCCTGTTTACCTACAGTTCGATGAAGCGCTCAGAACGTTACAACGCGGTGGTGGTTTCCTGGACTGACCCGAACAACGGCTGGGAACAGGTTAAGGAATACGTCTCCGACGACGAGATGATCGACCGCTACGGCTACAACGAAACCACGATGGAGGCTTTCGGTTGCACTTCTCGCGGGCAGGCTTACCGCACCGGAAAATGGATGCTGGAGACTGCCAAGCGAGAGACCAAGAAGATCACCTTCAAAATGGCGCGTGAAGCGATCCGCTTCATTCCCGGAGATATCGTTGAGGTGATGGATAACAACTATGCGGCCACGCGCTTGGGCGGTCGAATCATCTCTCACGCCCCCAAAACCATCACTGTGGATGCTGATGTTTCAACGTTAGCCGGCGGCGGTGATTCAATGTCGCTAATGGGCTCTAACGGGAGATTTGTTAAGTACGAGATTGCCAGTATAGCGGGGCGCGTGATTACGCTAAAAACGGCTCCCTCTTGGGTACGAGACGGCACTGTATTCGTGATCAGCACTGGTGAAGTGGCGCCGCGTCTGTTCCGCATCATGGGTATTTCAGAAGACGATAACAACTCGGTCTACAGCATCTCTGCCACTCTGCACGACCCGAACAAGCAGGCGATTGTTGATGATGGCGCAGTATTCGAAATGCCAAACGATACCCTGAATGGCTATCGCGTGCCGAACATCGAAAACTTACGGATCATCAACACCAACACCGAAACTGTGCAGGTAACGGCAACGTGGGAAACGGCGACGATAACCAAGAAAATCGTGTTCGAGCTTTATGTGTACAGCACAGAGGGCAAGGTTGTAGCGCAGTATGAAAGTGACCAGTTCCGCTATGACTTTTACGGGCTGGATGCTGGCAGTTACACGCTGGGCGTGCGCGGTCGTAATGAGAATGGCATGAAGGGTGCTGAGACACAGGTAAGTCTGGTGATCGGCGCGCCGGGTGCACCATCGTTCATTCAGTGGACGCCTGGAATCTTCTCCGCTGACATCGTTCCGGTGATGAATGTCACGGCGACTACCGACACATCATTCGAGTTCTGGTACACCGGAGAGGTACCGGCCAGCAGCATTGGCGCGGTAGAGGATGAAGCACAGTTTCTCGGGCGCGCATCTCAGTGGACGCTGCATGGCTTAAAAGCCGACCATACGTATTACATGTATGTGCGCACCAAAAATGCATTTGGTGTATCGCCATTCGTTGAGGTGTCAGGGCAGGCTTCATCTGACATTCCCGGCATGATTGAACTGATTGACGAAGGGATCCGTAACTCTGAGGCGTTCGAAAACCTCACCGGAAACATCAACACCAATATTGAAGGCATGCTGCAGAACGCCCTCAATAACAACTCAATCGTTGACCATCAGTTCGCCATTAATGGTGAAGTTCGCGCTGACGTGATTGTAGTGAAAACAACTATCGCTACAGTATCTCTGGCAATGGCCGAGCTTGAAACCCAAGTACAGGCCCAGATGGGTGACCTTACTGCAGCTGTTAATGAGAAGCTTACAGCTGTTGTTCAGGACAATGGCACAGCCAAGGCATTCTATACGCTGCAGGTTGGCATCGAGCGTGGCGACCAGTTCTACAGTTCGGGTATGGCGATCGGCATTGAGCCATCAGGTAGCACCTACAAATCCACCATTGCCTTCAATGCGGATCAGTTCGGTATCTATACCGGCAGTGAGGCGGGTAACTATCAGATGGCATTTGCCGCGGTTAACGGCCAGGTGTTCATCAATGATGCTTTCATAAATTACGCCGGAATTACGCTTGCGAAGATTGGCTCCTGGTATTCCGCCAACTATGTGGCGGGAATGATGGGAACAATTATGAAGTCTGATGGCTCTTTCGAGCTAAATGGACCCGTTTCCGGCCAAGGCCGGTTTGTCGTGGATAACCGGGGCGCGGCCTGGTATAACGCCAGCGGTCAGCTTGTTTGCTCAATGGGAGCCTCTCGCTAATGGCAAATGGATTCACTGCTTTTATTAACGGGACGTCATATGACGTCCTTAATAGCATGGGCTTTAACTTTATCGTCGATATTGTTTCTATAAGTGGTTCAGGCAGTAAATCTTACAGTTACTCTAACTTTACGCTCAGTGCTTCTCTCATAGGGGGAACATTATCAAGCGGAACAACACAAAAGACATCGGTAGTTTCTATGTCAGGCCAGACAGCGTCATGGTCTGGAATTGAAGGGCAGGTGAAAATGGTTGTCACAGCATCACCGACATCTATTTTAAATTACGCTGGATTTGTTCTTAATGACTACAGCACATCACCACCAAAATTTAAAATTGCACCTAACTTTACTCCTTTTAATTTGTGTCAGGTAGTTGACCTTACCCCTACATACGACCAGATTCTGCAAACCAATGTGCCTGCTGGTCAGCCATTTATAGCGTTCCACAGAAGCATATCCTCTTCAGGTTTTGACCATGTTATGTGGACTGAGACAACTCAAAATGGATTCGTGGCACTTCAGTTCAGGTCAAACCTAGGCGGTTCATTACCTATGACCGCTACGCGGATTTATGTTTTCTCCAAAGTAATGGTGAATATACCTCAGTCTGGCTTTTTCATGTATGACAACGGAACAATAGTCTGGCACCAAAACTGCCTCCCATTAGCGATGTCAGTTGGCGGGGTGAGCTCCTCTTCAGTTCCTATGGCAATCACAAGTGGTCCTTCTGTACTGGTCAGTATCCCTGCCGATCCCGGTTACCCAGAAGTTGGCTATACGCGTTACAACTTATACAGCGCAGGCTTTCAGTCGAATGGATTGTATTCTGCTGATGGGACGGATTTGTACAGACAATCAAACTATCAGGTTCCGGCAGGAAACAGCCCTCCGCCCGGAATGGGCATTGGGCCGCCGGGGGTCATACAGACAGCTATCTATGACACTTATTACAGGCAGGCATTAGGGGTTTAATTTGTCGCATTCTGAAGTGTCGACAAATTGCGACTTATCCGCCCATGTATGAAATGGATTTCCAGCAAGGTATTTACCGTTTTCAATTTTAAATACAGCAACGTCATATATGTGATTGGTGATTTTCGCTTTGTTAAAGCAGATTGGTGGCGTATTAGATGCGCAACCTGACAAAGCTAATAACGCTACAGAGATAGTGAATGTCATCTTCATATAAATACCTTCCTTTTTTGTATACAGCATGAAATCACCTCAGCCAGTTCGATTGAAGTGAATGATTTAGATCTTATCGATCGATTTATTTACTTGATTTGAGCAGAAATGAGTACATAGCCCGGCTTGAGCGCTGGGTTTTCTTATTGCCCGGAGGAAACGATGCCAGCAGGTACTATTACGCTCACCAGTGGTTCAACAGCCGTTACTGGTACAGGCACTAACTTTGCAACTGAATTAAAAGTAAATGACTTTATGGTCGCCGTTGTTGGCGGAGTGACTTACACACTTGGTGTCCAGGCTATTGGGTCGGCTACAGCATTGACGCTGACCACTGCTTTCAATGGACCAACTAGTTCCGGATTAGCCTGGACGGCCCTTCCCAATGCAGCTCTCGTCGGAATCACGGCTCAGGTCGCGGCTGATGTGGCTAAGACAATACGAGGATTTAACTTTGATAAGGTGAACTGGCAGAAGGTTTTCAGCAGCGATACTTCTGTCACCGTAACATTGCCAGACCTGACAAAGTTTACTGGTCCAAGCTGGGGTTATATTGCGGACCAATTTAATGGTTTTCAGTCCTCTTTAGACGAGAAAGCCAATAAAAGTGATCTTGGTAATTCGTCATCAAAGGATGTTGGGACAGCCTCTGGTACTGTGGCTGCCGGAGATGACTCCAGAATAACGGGGGCTTTACAAAAGTCTGGCGGCACAATGACTGGTGGAATAACCATGGGAGGCACTGCCGGTATAGATTTATCGGGCTCAAACTTATCTACCATAAATGTGATGTCATGGGTGAGCACTGCCGCCGCACGGGCATGTTTGGCTAATGCTGGATTTTCTCAGCCATCATCAACTGTATTCGACTTGCCCGGAGCAAGTCGAACTATGCGAGTGATTTGTGCGACTGCGGTAGTAACACTCAATTCAGGAAGCACCGGAACTATTACATACCCGAACGCTTTTCCAAACGCCTGTAATGCTGTTGTGGCATGTAACGGCGACAGAAATACAACAGGAGGCAACGTAAATATCATTGGCACTTCAGCTTTAGGTGGATTTAATTTTATTTGTGAGAACAGTGCATCAAGTGGGGTTCGAATTAACTATATAGCGGTAGGATATTAACCATGCTTGAAAACATTGCAGCAGAAAATAACTCATCGGAAAAATATTATTACAGCATTACTGCCAAAGGTTTTTACCTTCAATCTGATATGGACTTATACGCCAACAAGCCTTCTGACTTGATTGAGATACCCGAAGCTGATTACATGGCTTGGTGCAATCCCCCTGAAGGTTATTATCAAGTGTTCGATGATAAAGGACCTCGTATTGAGGTGTTGCCTGAACCTGATTACCAGGCAATTGCAGATGTTAACCGTAAAACCCTTCTTGAGGAAGCTACACAGACAATCATTGTATGGCAGACTAAGTTGTTGATGGGCCGCAAACTTAGCGATACTGAGACTGAATCACTTAATGCATGGATGGATTACATTGACGTTTTGAACGATACCAACATCAGTGATGCACCTAATATTCAGTGGCCGATAAAGCCAACTGCGTAAAAAAGCCCCGGCGACGGGGCAGATATGTACCGCGCCCGTCTTAAAGCAGACTACGGGGTGGGTGATCAAAGGTTAGTTGCTCACTCCAATCCTCTCCACTTAAAATTCTTTACCGCCGTCCATTACATGCAACACGTATAAAAAAGCCCGCTCAGCGGCGGGCAAAGTGTTTCATGGCAGGGTAAACCTGCAAACTCGTACGCTAACGCGCAACATCCTGTATGCGTGTAGCTCTATTAGGCTAAAACTGTGTGAAGTGCAGTGATGTGGGAATGGTCTTACAAAAGTGAGGTTAGGATTGTTCTGTGCTGGAGCATAAAAAAGCCCGGCACAGTGGCCGGGCACTGACTAACTCTGTGGTTGACCAGCCGGGCCTTTGCCCAGCGGGCCGCCAGGTACTGATTCGCCGCTTGGTGCATGTGGTCGACCATCATGGCCTACAGCAGGGCTTTCATGATGGCATCCTGCCAGCGTCACAAGGCCTGTAATAATGATTAATCCGCTTAAAAACTTCTTCATAATTTCCCCAGTCCATGAAAGCAACGGTATGTTGCTAATAAAGCTTAGGTTTCCAAAATGATTTGTCAAAACGGAGCAATTAAAAAAATAAATCTCGTTATGCGCCAAAGGCTTTACGAAAACCTCACCTTGACGATCTTGAAAGACTCCTTTTTACAAATAATACTGTATGCACATACAGTTCTATTGAATGGTAATGACAATGCCTCGTGACTATGAAATCAAGATGGCTTTCAGGCAGGCGCTTAAACGTGATGTAGAGGGCCGTTTAACAATAAGTACAGTCGACTTTGTTGCAGTGCTTAAACGTTACAAATGGGAGTATTCCCTGAGTGAAGCAAATAAGTGGATTGAAACCAACACAACGACGTTCCGCGACATTTCCCCTAGAAACGGTGAAGAGCGCGTGTTTCAGGTTTTCAATCCCAATGGTGGAATGTGATTTTCGCGCCGGTTGATGTGGACTCGTGCTATGTCTTCAGCGCATCGTTCATCCGGCGCTATACGAAAGCAGGCGCGATCCTCGGCGACTTTTAGCCAAGGCATTTCACAGCTCAATCTCTTTGACGACCACAAACCACAAGCCAGAAGTTTGGCATTTAGTATACGGCCTTAAGCAGAGCGGGAAGGGGGAAATATGGTTCGCAGGACAGAGTACTCAGAAAGCGTGGGCAATGAAGAGGGAAATTTTGTCCCCGGCTTACACCACTCGATATTCGGATCTGCCGGTTGCGAGGTGACTCTTCCGGTTCAGAAATTGATGACAACCAGCAGTAGCTGTTACCTGGTGGAGTGGAACGGGCGAAGTTGCATCGTAGACGAGAAGCGGCGACCGCAGAATGGTGACGCTGTTCTGCTGGACCTCTCAGGAAATTACGAATGGGGGCATGCCTTTCTACATCCCAGTCGTATTATCACCGATGACGGACTGACTCTGGATGATGATCAACTCGAGGATGTGGCCGTGGTAGGAGTGGTAACGCACGAGGTTACCGCAATACACGAACAGGATGGGTCACCAATTTAATGCCTAAAAATAAAAAGCCCGGGAAACATCAGTCACCCGGGCGGCATCAGTTTATGCCAAACATTTCCATTAAGAGTAAGAGCATGACCTCAACTACGGGGAAGCAGTCAGGACTTAAGAATATTAGTATGCCTTTTATTTTTTGCTGATGAGACCAATCAAAAATTCACTCTTCACAGGATGATATAGAATGATTAAGACAATTCTCATTCCCGGAGTGCGCCATGAAGGATGCAAAGTATTTTGAAAATCTTCACTCACGTGTAATTGGGGTATTAGGCGGGGCCCTCATGTGCATTCTTGAAGAGCAAAAAGAGCTTACTAAGGATTCTCTGACAGAAGTTGTAAAGCAAAATTTTGAAGGAGACGACTACCACTTAGCTGTAGATGTTGTCTTGGACTTGCTGCGTCAGCACAACCGTTGAATCACTTCTATGCAAAAAAGGCCCGGAGCAAAGTAATCCGGGCGGCAAATATTATGCCTGCAAATGATGTCATACCGTTTGGAACGGGACAGTGTAAAAATAGCATGAGGCTTTTAATTTGCTAGGATGCCTATAAAAAAAAGCACAGGGTGCCTTGAGTTCACCCTGTGCGGAGAGTTCAGCGTGATCTTTTATAGTTCTTATTGGCCTGCTGTGATGGGGTCGGTCATCACAGCATGGGACTCCAGTGTGCTTGCATCAGAAACACAACAACTACTAGCAAATCGTAGTAATACCTGGCAGCAAAAGATATCGCATTCTCGCCTCCACTTTTCCGACTGTACCAGTTTAAATCTAGTCTACTTACACAAAAAAGCCCGCGATCCTAGTGAGATTAAGCGCGGGCAACCTTTGGGGGGAAACTATCGTACCTTCTGGTTTGTATTCATCATGCTCTTTCCTACGTTGATTATTGTGATCTGAGCCGTTTAAACGAAAAAAACCCGCTTCCAAAATGGAGCGGGCGTTAAATTGGAGTTTGTAACGTACAACATCACATCACTAATGTTGAATGGAAAATGTAACACTCTTACAACAAAATTTGGTTCGTTAAATTATCTGATTACAGTGTAATAGTCTGAAAATTAGGGACAAAAATTAACCTTTGTAAGTAATGTGTTAATTCTGGAATGTAATAAGAAATATTAGGAAGGCTAAAGTCAATTAATTTCCGGTAAGCCTGAATACAGGTGTAACCGTTTTTGGCACAAAAAAAGCCCGGAGCAATGGAGTCCGGGCGGCAATAATTAAATGCCTGACATATCAATGGAGTGTTGGTAGTTCCGAGGAGAACTGGAACGCCTTTATGATAACGATCGTCCTTGGATAATCCAGTCTTTAAACACAATAAAACCCGCACAGAGGCGGGTAAAAATTCGTTCAATGAGAAATTCTCTTTTCGTAAGCATAACGGTTGCTGTGTGTATATGAATACGTCGCTATTATAGCAATAGTTTCTTGAACGTTCCGAAAAGTTCCATGATAAGAATTTGCTGAGATGATTAGGGGATTTGGTGCCGTTTCGGAAGTGATAGTTACAAAAATAAAAAGCCCGTCACAGATGGCCTACGGGCTGCACAAAAGGTGCGAATCATGATCAATCGGAGTTTGTCGTTAGTACAGGTAAGTAGAAGCGACACCCTAATTTTAGGATGGCATCAATTAATAGCTAGCGAAGCGGCGAGCATTTTTAATCGGTATCAAGTTCTGAGGGTGAGTGATGAAAGTGAAAGATGTTCTGAATGTGTGAATGCTGACGATGTACAAGGACTCAAGGCACACCACCCAAAAGTAATAAAAAGCCCGGATGAGTCCGGTCATCCGGGCCAGACACAATACTGTGTCTAACATTTCCAATGAGCTAGTGGTCAACATCAAAAGAAATCGAAGTGACAATTAGATATTAGGATGGTCCTAAACAAAATCTAGCGAAGCGGCAGAGGTTTTTTAGCTTTATGGTAAGAGCGGGACGAATATTTGAGTGGGGCATGTATGGGGCAAAAAATTACCGCAAAACGATGTTACTACGTGCTATGTAGTGAATCATTTTGCGGTAAGGCTCTGACAAAAACCGTGATACGTTGCGACTTCAGTCGACTTCCGTTTCCTAATCCCCTCTCTCCAGATAAACAGATACTGCAGCAGTGGTTGATCGAGCATCGGGATCAGCGTCAGCACATCATGACTGCTGAGTGAGCTGCCTATTCCCAGCAGGATGCCGCAGAACGACAGCAGGGCAACAGGCAACATAAAGGTTTTACCCAGACTCTGGAAAAATTCCCAAAGTGACATTTTGGGTCGGCTGGCGGACATAGTCTCTCCTGGCAAAAAGGGGGTAAGTAATCAATTAGGTAAACAATGATAAAACGTTTTACCAAGCGTTTTTGTGTTTATAGTCACAAAGCATGACTAATGCTGGGCTTTATTTTTGCAGAAATCAGTGTAACGTTTTACCTCTTTGTTTCTTCATCAGTTGTTGGAAACGGAACGCGATGTCCCAGCAAAAAACCACTATCCACGATGTCGCGCAGGCTGCCGGGGTATCGGTCTCTACTGTCTCTCTGGTGCTCTCAGGTAAAGGGCGCATCTCGTCGGCGACGGCGGAGCGGGTGAACCAGGCGATTGAGCAACTCGGCTATGTGCGTAACCGTTCAGCATCGATTTTGCGCGGCGGGGAGAGCGGGGTGATTGGCCTGATCGTACGCGATCTCAGCCAACCCTTTTATGCCGCGATGACCGCGGGTCTGAGTGAAGTCCTTGAGGCGCAGGGTAAAGTGTTAGTGCTGACGCAAAGTGGTCAGCACGGGCAAAATCTGCAGCGCTGTTTCGATTCCCTGGCGGCGCAGGGTGCCGATGGCATTGTGCTTGGCGGCGCGGTGGCGCAGGCGGAGACGTTAATTGTGCAGGCACGGGAGCAGAACATTGCTTTGATCTGCGCGGCCCGTGCCAGCAGCCTGGATAAGGTGGATTCGCTGCGTCCGGACAACAGCCAGGCCGCACGTATCGCGACTGAATATCTGATTCGCCAGGGCCATCAGCGCATCGCGTGGGTGGGGGGATTAGGTTCATCCTTAACCCGCGCCGAGAGGATTGGCGGCTATTGTGCCACCTTAGTGCAATACGGATTGCCGTTTCGTGCCGACTGGATCATCGAGTGTGACGAACGCCAACAGAGTGTCTCGACGTTGACACAGGACCTGCTGCATCACCATCCGCGCATCACTGCCATCATTGCCCATAATGCCAGCACCACGCTTGGTTGCTATTTTGGCGCGTTGCACAGTGGTCGCTCGTTGGGGGAAGACGCGGTCGACAGTTATTTCACGCAAAAGATGGCGCTGGTGGGCTTCAATGATGATCCGCAACGCGAATCCTGTGATGGCTCTTTAACCTTTGTCAGTAGCGAGGCGAGGGAAGTCGGCCGTCGTGCGGCTGAACGAATATTGCAGCGCTTATTGCATCCGGAAGAGGACGTGCAAACCCTGATTGTGCCGCCGCTGTTAGTGCGCGGGGGGTGAGGCGGCGAAATTGATGGTGAAGTGCCTGTCAGTTAATCGCATGAGGGTCACCATTGATGGCGACCCTTCGACGATCGTGCGCGTTTTTCGTCAGGTGCGCATTCATGCGCACCTGGAAAGCGCATTTT
The DNA here is from genome assembly GCF_001485335.1 of Type-D symbiont of Plautia stali. Lineage (NCBI taxonomy): Bacteria > Pseudomonadati > Pseudomonadota > Gammaproteobacteria > Enterobacterales > Enterobacteriaceae > Type-D symbiont of Plautia stali. The sequence goes on from NZ_BBOC01000040.1 coordinate 41,214, forward strand.
ACTCTGGCATACCTTCACTGGTCTGTGCGCCCAGCATATAGCGTGACAGGAACTGCTCCAGCGACATCTTGTCACCGTTCATCGTCACCTGGCCGTTGCCATACTGCAGGCTGGTGGTGATATTGTCATCCTGCTGCTGTGTCAGACGGAACATCTGTCCCATTGCCGCCAGCCCTTTCACCTGCTGATCCGCCAGTTTCTGCGCATCATCACCCTGATAACCTTCTGCCAGGCCGACATGGCGCATGGTTTCGGTTGCCATTGGCATGTTGATGTTCAGTTTGCCATCCAGCGATTTCAATACGCGGTCAACGGCGGCACCGAGGTTCTGGGCCTCACCGGTCACAGTGGCTGGATCGTTGAAACCGACAGTGAGGTTGAAGGTGCTTTCCCCTTTGTCATTTTTCCAGCTCAGTGGCGCAATGCTGATATTTGGCGAGCCTTTTAACAGGGTCGGCAGGTTCGCTTTCAGTATGTTTTGTACACTGGCCTGATAGCGCACTGGATCTTCCGTCACGCCAGGCTGATTCAGTAATGCCTGCATCTGCGCGTTGTAGTTATCCGAGAAGGTTTTCACTGCCTGCGCGTCAAACTGCGAAAACTTCATCGCCAGTTTCGCTTCGCCAAACGGCTGTTTTTGCAGGCTGATGTTGCCGACATTCACATCCAGATTGCCGCCGATCTTGCCGTCTTTGTTATCAAAGGATGACTTGGTATCCAGCTTCTCCAGTGACAAACCTTCCTGGCCGTTGATGCTGGCGTTGAGTTTATCCAGACTGATGGACTGATCGCCGACGCGCACACCTTCCGGGCTAAGATGGGTATCGCCATTCAACTTCAGGCCGTTGAGGGTGAACAGGACTGGCTGCTCAACCTGATTTTTGCTGGTGACGGCAATGCTGGAGAAGTCGCCATTCAGGCTGACTTTGTCACCTTTGCTGTCCGCACTGATCTCCAGCGTGCCGCCATTGGTGGCAAGGCGATCGCCAGTCTGCGCGTTGTTGTAGTCTACGGCCAGCAGATCCAGCGCGGTATCCGTTGCGCCGCTGTAGCCGACACGCGTATCGGCGGTGACCAGTGATTTGCCGTTAGTCAGTTCAAACAGTTTCTTCACTGCATCGGTGTTTTCCAGCTCGGTATGAACCGATGCCATGCTGGGGATCAGGCTGCCACGCTTCAGTTGGGCAAACGGGAAGGGGCCGTGATCGATGGTTTCATTCAGCACGATGCTTTGACCCGGCTTCAGCAGCGGATTATCTTCCGTTTGCGAGCTGGCCTGAATCACCAGCTTGGTTTTGCTGCTAAAGACACCGCGTTGATAGTCCTGATAGCTGAGCGTCAGGCGGCTGTTCGGTGCATAGGCATTCAACTGCGTATTGGCGTTTTGTAACATCTGATCCATGTGGCTTTCCAACTGCTTGCCGGTAAACCAGGAAGCACCTGTCCAGATCACGCCGAGCGCTACAATCACACCTACGGCTACCTTGGTCTTTTTCATCGCTGAGTCGTCCTTATCCTTGGGTCCGCACGCCGCTATGAGGGGCGCCGAGTGAAGAAAAACGCCCGCAGGCGTTTTAAATTAATAGTTTGAAAGAATAGCAGTTAATGCTGGCAGCGTCAGCCGGATCAGTGGAGCGCGTTGAAGACGCGCGCCAGACGTCCGGTGCCCGCGACGTTAACCGGTGACTCGCTCGCGGCGATAAAGCAAGATTCACCCGGTTTTAATACCAACTGCTCCCCTGATTTCTCTACCACTGCCTGACCCTCAATACAGAACAGCAGTGCAGCACTCTGTTGCGCCAGGGATTGTGGCGTGGCGGAAAGTGCGTGGATGGCAAAGGCAAAATCGTCGACCGGGATCGGGAAGTTGAGGGTATCCCCCTGTTGCTGCGGTTGCGTCAGCAGCGTCGCAGCCGGTTTGGCCTCAAACTTCAGATTCGCCATCAATTCGGGAATATCGATAAATTTCGGCGTCAAACCTGCACGCAGCACGTTATCGGAGTTCGCCATCACTTCCAGCGCAACGCCTTTGAGATAAGCATGCGGCGTTTCGGCAAACAGAAACATCGCCTGGCCCGGTTGCAGTGTAATCACATTCAACAACAGCGGGGAGAACAGGCCGGTGTCGTCCGGGTAATCATGCGCGATCAATTTGATGGTCTGCCACGGCTCGCCTTCGCGTGAATTCAGCGCCGATTTTAACACCCCTAAGGCCAGTGACTTCGCGTCACCTTTCAGTGACAGCAGCGTAGCAAATAGCTTCGCGAGGGTGTCTTCATTGGCATTTTCCAGGAAATGGGCAATCTGCGGATGCGCGCCCGCAACAGGCTCCAGCAATGAAACCAACTCATGCATTTCACGGAAGCCGTTCATCGCCTGAAACGGTGTCAGGGCATAGACCAGTTCAGGTTTATGGTTGGCGTCTTTGTAGTTGCGCTCGGCGGCGCTGAGTGGAATTCCGGCGGCATTTTCACGGGTAAAGCCTGCTTCAGCGGCGGATTTGCTTGGGTGAACCTGAATGGAGAGGGCTTGATCGGCACATAAAACTTTAAACAGAAAGGGCAACTCGCCAAAGCGATCCGCCACCGCTTTACCGAGCACGCTCGCCTGATCGTCATTGATGACATCGCGCAGGGAACGGGTTGCTCCGTTGATTTCAACTGTCGAAGGGCTTTTCGGATGGGCACCCATCCACAGTTCCGCCATCGGCAATCCTTGCGGATTGGCAATGCCATAAAGTTCGGTCAGTGCAGTTTTGCTGCCCCAAGCGTAATTTTGCAGCGAATTGTTCAATTTTTGCATCGTTTACCCTTAATAACCGTAAGTAAATAGGCTTATTAAAGCAGAAAGTGCCATAGAAAATACATCAACAAGTGCAATAAGCGCGACAGGCTCGCATAATGTTAATTTCTTGTATGTGACAATCTTGCTCGCTCATTGGCGTCGCGGGAAGACGACCTGAGCGGAAACCTCAAAATCTGAGCTAAGGAGACGTAGTCATGGCAGCTAATCGCATTGAAAAAGATTCAATGGGACCGATCGAAGTACCGGCAGATAAGTTATGGGGCGCACAAACCCAGCGATCGCTGGAGCATTTCCGTATTTCCACCGAGAAAATGCCGGTCGCGCTGGTGCACGCACTGGCGTTGACCAAGCGCGCGGCGGCGCAGGTTAACCGCGATCTCGGCCTGCTACCGGCGGAACGTGCAGACGCGATTTTGAAAGCTGCTGACGAAGTGTTAGCCGATAAACACAGTGAAGAGTTTCCGCTGGCGATCTGGCAGACCGGTTCCGGTACCCAGACCAATATGAACATGAATGAAGTGCTGGCCAACCGCGCCAGTGAAATTCTTGGCGGCGAGCGTGGCATGTCACGTTTGGTGCATCCAAACGATGACGTCAACAAGAGCCAAAGCTCCAATGACGTGTTCCCCACCGCCATGCACGTGGCCGCGGTCATCGCCGTGCGGGAGCAGCTGATTCCGCAGATTCATGTGCTGAAAAAGACCCTGAGCGAGAAGTCTGAAGCCTTTAAAGACATCGTCAAAATTGGTCGTACCCACCTGCAAGACGCCACACCATTAACATTGGGCCAGGAGATTTCTGGCTGGGTAGCGATGCTGGAACACAACCTCAAGCACATCGAACACAGCATTCCTCACGTGGCTGAACTGGCGCTGGGCGGCACTGCCGTGGGTACTGGACTCAATACTCATCCAGAATATGCTGTGCGCGTGGCGAAAGCCTTGGCCGACCTGACTCAGCAGCCTTTCGTGACGGCACCCAACAAGTTTGAAGCCTTAGCGACCTGTGATGCGCTGGTGCATGCGCACGGTGCGCTGAAAGGTCTGGCCGCGTCATTGATGAAAATTGCTAATGACGTCCGTTGGTTAGCCTCGGGTCCACGTTGCGGCATTGGCGAACTGGCTATCCCCGAGAACGAACCGGGTAGCTCAATCATGCCGGGCAAAGTGAACCCGACGCAGTGTGAAGCCCTGACCATGTTGTGCTGCCAGGTAATGGGTAATGATGTGGCGGTGAACATTGGTGGCGCGTCCGGTAACTTTGAATTGAACGTGTTCCGCCCGATGGTGATCCACAATTTCCTGCAATCGATTCGCCTGTTGGCTGATGGTATGGACAGCTTCAATCACCATTGCGCCGTGGGTATCGAACCGGTGCGTGAGCGCATCGATCAGCTACTCAATGAATCACTGATGCTGGTGACCGCGCTGAATACCCATATCGGCTATGACAAAGCGGCAGAAATCGCCAAGAAAGCGCACAAAGAGGGGCTGACGCTGAAAGGCTCTGCCCTGAAACTCGGCTATCTGACCGAAGAGCAGTTCGACGAGTGGGTGCGGCCGGAAGAGATGGTTGGCAGCATGAAGCAATAATGTGTAGGCCAGCATGATGCTGGCCTGTGACATTTATGAATCAGCGCCTTAACCTGTCTTACTTGTCAATTAAGCCACTGGCACTCACGCAGGCTGGTGCCACTCAAGGGCTGGCGGTCCTCGCGCCGCTACGCGGTACCTTCACTTCAATCCTCTGCCTTACGGACCGGTGCCGATGGAACATCCATGTTCCAGCGCCACCTTTCGCCCGCGTCCTGCGGGCTCTCCTGGCAGACTCATTCCGTTCAGCGCTGCGGATGCCTGCCCTTGAGTGGCACCAGCCTGCTCATCCGCTTGGGTGCGTGTTGTCAAAAGGGGCAGGTTATCTGAATCATTTTTGCCAACTTATAGCCGGTCGCTCCATAAATGCAGGCGAGGGATCACCAGATGAAGCGGTTGTGCCAGCGGTTTATAGCGATGCGCGACGTTATCGGCATCGTAATCCAGTAACTCCCCCAAAATCGGCACCTGCGTCTTATCGCGACACAGCACCAGCAGCGGTGAAGGGCAGGCGAGTTGCACCTGCTTCTTATTACTGGCGCGCCAGACACGAGCGATGGGTTGGACTTTGACAGGTCGTTTAATTTTTAGCTTAGCGCCAGCAGGCAAGGACAGGATCATCTCCAGCTCCTGCTGCACTTTCTCGGCCCACTGTTCGCGTGTCCACGGGGCTTGGGCGCGGTTGGCTTTGAGACTGCGTTCCAGTTGCTCCACCACCGCCTCGCGCGTGAGGTTTTTGATAATATTCTTATTCGCCCAACCAAAACGCAGACTGTCCGGGGCATGTAGCAAGGTGACGCTACGATAGGCATTCAAGGTGATTAAGCCGCGCAGATGCTGGTGCACAAACTCAAAGCGCGCTTCGCTCGGCAGGCCAGACTCGACGGTAATTAAGTGCTCAAGGCGCAGTTTCAGGGCATTGATATCCGCCACCTGCTGGCTGATGTGTTCGCTGGTGGCTTCATCTGCTTCAATGCAGATCGCACCCGGCAACCGCACGGCGGATTTGGTACTGAGTTTTTCCGACTGGTCCTGCATAAACAGACGGCAATAATGGGTAAGCGCCATGTCACGCGCTTTCTGGCCGAGATGCTGTGTCACTGCAATTCGATCAATCTCATCATTCTCATGGCCTTTCTCAATTTCGGGCAGGCTAAATGCGCGCGCGATCAACAGCGTTTGCTGTTCCACCTGCTGGCGCAGGGTACTGAGACTCAACTCCAGGGTATTGACGCACTCATGAAGGTCGGCGACTAAGTCATAGCGGCTCATGTTAGGCTCCATAGTTACAACATACCATTAACGTTAAACCAATTGGTGCCGATCTGCCAGCTGAAAAACCGGATTTCGCGAAGCAGGGCACACAGACATTTTTCCATTAGGATGAACGTGTTATAACAACGCTTTGCCTGCTAACGGAAAAAGTCGTGGAGCATCACCCTAAGCCTGCTGTATCTGCCATTGTCACACTGGGACTGGTGCAAATCCTGTCGTGGGGCGGTTCATTTTACCTGATGGCCGTGATGGCCAACCCGATTGTGGCGGAAACCGGCTGGTCACAGCAGTGGGTCTACGGCGCGCTGTCGCTGGGTATTTTGGTATCGGGCTTGCTGGCACCGTTGAGCGGCAGACTGATTTCAGGCTCTTATGGGCGGGTGTTGCTGGCATCCAGCGGGGCGGTGATGGCGATAGGGCTGGTGATCATGGGGTTGAGCCACCATCTGCTGCTGTTTCTCTTTGCCTGGCTGATTATCGGTATCGGGATGGCGATGGGCCTGTATGATTCGCTGTTTGCTACCCTCGGTACGTTATATGGCGGGCAGGCGCGAGGGGCGATCACCGGTATCACGCTGATTTCCGGCTTTTGTACCTCGCTGGTGTGGCCGGGTACCGCGTTGCTGATCCACTGGCTGGAGTGGCGCGGCGCGTGTTTTGCCATCGCCGGATTGTTGTGTCTCGCCGTATTACCGGCCTATTTATATGCGCTGCCCGCGCCCACGCGATCCACCACGAAAGCAGTCGCGAATAAAGGTGCCGGGAGAGATGAACTGGCGCCCGCGCTGTTTTGGTTGCTATGCAGCATTTTCACCCTCGCTTCGGTGATTATGACGGCCATTTCGGTGCAGTTGATCAGCCTGTTACAGGCCAGCGGTCATTCACTGACGGCCGCGTTAGCGATCAGCGCCATTTTGGGCCCGTGCCAGG
>NZ_BBOC01000041.1:0-47122 GCF_001485335.1 Type-D symbiont of Plautia stali
ATTGCCGCTTTGCCGTCTCAGTGGTGGCGCATTATAGGCAGACTCTGAGGAAGCGCAAGCGTAAATTTCAACTTTTTTACTGTTCGATTAAGTTTTGTGCAAAAGGCCCATTTTTAGGCCTTTTTAAGCCGTCCAGGCAACTCTGCCAGGCTATTAAGCACCCAATCAGCCGCTGCTTCACCTTCTGCAGTTACTGGTTTTCCGCTGCGCACCAGCACTTTTGTGCCGACACCCGCCGCCTGCGCAGCCTGCATATCTTCAATTTTGTCGCCTACCATATAAGAAGCAGCCATATCGATGTTCAGATGCTTCTGTGCAGACAGCAGCATGCCGGGTTGCGGCTTACGGCAATCGCACGCCTGGCGATACTCTTCTACTGTTGCATCGGGTAGATGCGGACAGAAATAGATACCGTCGAGATCGACATCGCGATCCGCCAGCGACCAATCCATCCATTCGGTGAGCTGCATAAACTGGTCTTCAGTAAACATGCCGCGCGCAATACCCGACTGGTTGGTGACCAGCACCAATGCGTAACCCATCTTTTTAAGCGCCTGTAACGCTTCAATGGTGCCATCAATAAATTCAAAATTATCGATTTCATGGACATAGCCGTGATCGACATTCAGGGTGCCATCACGATCAAGGAAAATAGCCGGGACTTTGTTCGTCACGTAGAAACTCCTGCTGCAAATAGTGCCGCTCAGTATCGCATGATTGCGTATAGCGAGAGAATGGCAGATTGAATGACTTCGATTGATTTAGCCGTCTGGATGCCTTAACATCCATCCAAATTTCACGCTGCGCAACGGCATGAAACCCGATACACCACGGACAACGCAACACGATAACTATTAAACTAATGATTAAACTCGAAAATATTACCAAAGTGTTCCAGCAAGGTTCACGCACTATTCAGGCGCTGTCAAACGTCAGCCTGCATGTGCCTGCTGGGCAGATTTATGGCGTCATCGGTTCTTCCGGTGCCGGTAAAAGCACGCTCATTCGCTGCGTTAACTTATTAGAACGTCCAACATCTGGCCGCGTATTGGTTGATGGCCAAGAGTTAACCGCCCTCTCCTCCGGGCAACTCACGCTGGCTCGCCGCCAAATTGGCATGATCTTCCAGCATTTTAATCTCATGAACTCACGTACTGTATCTGGCAACGTCGCACTGCCGCTTGAGTTGGGCAATCTGTCACGTGACCAGATTAAAAAACGCGTAGCTGAGCTGTTAGAGTTAGTTGGACTGGCGGATAAACACGACAGCTGGCCAGCCAATCTCTCTGGTGGTCAAAAGCAGCGTGTCGCGATTGCGCGTGCGCTGGCAAGTAACCCAAAAGTTCTGCTGTGTGACGAAGCCACCAGTGCACTGGACCCGGCCACCACGCGTTCAATCCTCGAACTGCTGAAAGACATCAACCGCCGTCTGGGTATTACCATTCTGTTGATCACGCATGAAATGGATGTGGTAAAACGCATCTGCGATCAAGTTGCGGTGATCAGTAATGGTGAGTTGATTGAGAAAGACAGCGTCAGCGAAGTGTTCTCGCACCCTAAAACCCCGCTGGCTCAGCAATTCATTCAGTCCACGCTCCATCTGGATATCCCGGACGATTATCAGCAGCGTATGACACCACAAGCCACCGCCGAAAGTGTGCCTCTGCTGCGTCTGGAATTCACCGGCAAATCGGTGGATGCGCCACTTCTTTCAGAAGCCGCTCGCCGTTTCAATGTGAATAACAACATTATCAGTGCCCAGATGGATTACGCCGGTGGCGTGAAGTTCGGCATCATGCTGGCCGAAATGGATGGTAGTGAAACAGATACACAGGCAGCGATCGCCTGGCTGCAAGAAAATCATGTGAAAGTAGAGGTACTGGGTTATGTCTGAAGCGATGATGTGGTTACTGACGCGTGGCGTCTGGGAAACGCTGATGATGACCTTTGTCTCCGGCTTCTTTGGTTTTGTCCTTGGCCTGCCAGTAGGCGTGTTGCTGTACGTCACACGTCCAGGGCAGATTCTGGCGAATGGCGTGCTTTATCGCGTGTTGTCTGCGCTGGTGAATATCTTCCGCTCAATTCCCTTCATTATTCTGCTGGTATGGATGATTCCGTTCACGCGCGCCATTGTGGGCACCTCGATTGGTCTACAGGCCGCCATTGTGCCACTGACGGTCGGCGCGGCTCCCTTTATTGCACGTATGGTTGAGAACGCCTTGCTGGAGCTGCCGACGGGTTTGATCGAAGCCTCACGTGCCATGGGTGCCACCCCGCTGCAAATCGTGCGTAAGGTGTTGCTGCCGGAAGCCCTGCCGGGTCTGGTGAATGCCGCTACAATTACCCTGATTACGCTGGTCGGCTATTCCGCCATGGGCGGTGCCGTGGGTGCTGGCGGTCTGGGTCAGATTGGTTATCAGTACGGTTACATTGGCTATAACGCCACCGTGATGAATACCGTACTGATTTTACTGGTTGTTCTGGTGTACTTAATTCAATTCTGTGGCGACCGCATTGTACGTGCTGTGTCCCATAAATAAGCAAACAACATCAATAGTCCTCTATTAAGGAAAGGATATGTCTTTCACATTTAAAAAGATTGCCGCTGTGGGTGCTCTGATTGGCGCAATTGCGCTGGCAGGATGCGATCAGAAAGCTAAAGATCCAAACCACATCAAAGTGGGTGTGATTGTCGGTGCTGAGCAACAGGTTGCAGAAACCGCTGTTAAAGTTGCCAAAGAGAAATATGGCCTGGATGTCGAACTGGTGACGTTCAACGACTATGTGCTGCCAAACGAAGCACTGAGCAAAGGCGATATTGATGTTAATGCCTTCCAGCACAAACCGTACCTGGACCAGCAGATCAAAGATCGTGGTTATAAGCTGGTTCCAGTCGGCAACACCTTTGTTTACCCGATTGCTGGCTACTCGAAAAAAATCAAATCTCTGGATGAACTGCAAAACGGTGCGCAGATTGCTATCCCTAACGATCCAACCAACCTTGGTCGTTCTCTGCTGCTGCTGCAGAAAGTGGGCCTGATCAAACTGAAGGATGGCGTTGGCCTGCTGCCAACCTCACTGGATATCGTTGAGAACCCGAAAAACCTGAAGATTGTTGAGCTGGAAGCGCCGCAGCTGCCACGTTCACTGGACGACCAACAAATCGCCCTGGCCGTGATCAATACCACCTACGCTAGCCAGATTGGCCTGACGCCAGCGAAAGATGGCATCTTTGTGGAAGATAAAGATTCTCCATACGTCAACCTGATCGTCAGCCGTGAAGATAATAAAGATGCGGAGAACGTGAAGAAATTTGTTCAGGCTTATCAGTCTGATGAAGTTTCAGAAGCCGCGAATAAAATCTTCAACGGCGGTGCAGTGAAAGGCTGGTAATTTTCGCCTTTCATGCCATGCAGGGCGGCTTCGGCCGCCCTTTCTTTTTGCTGACTTGTTATTTAATCCGGTCCTTGATTCAATAACGCCACTTTTTATTTATGAGGATGTTGATATGCGTTTTTTACCGCTCTGCTTGTTGGCATTAATGCTAACGGGGTGTGTACGTGAATATCACCCGATAAGCAGCGCCCCAGTTCGTCCACAGGCGTCATCCAGCGAACCTGAACGCAAACCCACTCCACGCCCTGCGCCGGTGAAAATTTATACCGACGCTACCGATCTGGTCAGCAACCCGTTCCGCGATCTGGGTGAAGTTTCCGCTGATGATTGCCAGAGCAGCAGCCAGGATTCTCCACCCAACATCAACACCGCGCGCAAGCGTCTGCAGATCAAAGCGGCGAACATGAAAGCCAATGCGGTATTGCTGCACAAGTGCGAAATCGTCACCAGCACGCCGGGCTGCTATCGCCAGGCGATTTGCCAAGGCTCTGCACTGAAAGTTTCCAATCAATGAGTGATTTTGCCTTTGCGCAAATCGGCGTTATTCGTTCGCCGTGGAAAGAGAAATTTGCCGTGCCACGCCAGCCCGGCTTAGTGCAGGATGGTAGCGGCGAATTGCACTTGCTGCCGCCCTATAATCAGCCGGAGGCGGTGCGCGGGCTTGAAGACTTTAGTCACCTCTGGGTGCTGTTTGTCTTCCACCAAACCATGGAAGGTGGCTGGCGTCCAACCGTGCGACCTCCTCGCTTAGGCGGCAACGCGCGCATGGGGGTATTTGCCACGCGCTCAACGTTTCGCCCCAATCCCATTGGCATGTCGCTGGTCGAGTTAAAAGGCATCCGGTGTGAAAAGCAGCAGGTGATTTTACAGCTTGGCAGCCTGGACTTAGTCGATGGCACGCCCGTAGTGGATATCAAACCCTACTTGCCATTTGCTGAAGCCCTTCCCGATGCACGCGCAGGATTTGCCCAAAGCGCCCCGGATGCGAGCATGCCGGTGCGCTTCTCCGCGTTAGCGCAAAGCCAAATCCAACAGCAGAAAAAGCACCCACAGCTGGCGCGATTTATTGCTGAAGTATTGGCGCAAGATCCCCGCCCTGCCTATCGAAAAGGTGAAGCGGAAGATCGTGAGTATGCTGCCTGGCTACTCGACTTTAATGTGCGTTGGCGTATTGATGAGGCCGGCACCGAAGTGATCGCCCTCGATCCGCGCTAAAACAAGCTTTTGAGTGATTGGTCTCGCTGGTACACTAGCCGCCAGAAAAATTTTTGTCAGTGTCCTTCCGTACAACTGGAATCGTAATCAATGCGTACTACTCAATATCTGCTCTCTACTCAGAAAGAGACGCCTTCCGATGCGGAAGTGATCAGCCACCAGCTGATGCTGCGCGCCGGGATGATCCGTAAACTGGCTTCTGGCCTTTACACCTGGTTGCCGACCGGTGTCCGCGTCCTGCGAAAAGTTGAAAACATCGTACGCGAAGAGATGAACAACGCGGGCGCGATTGAGATCTCCATGCCGGTGGTTCAGCCTGCCGATTTGTGGGAAGAGAGCGGTCGTTGGGAGCAGTACGGCCCGGAACTGCTGCGCATTAAAGATCGCCACGACCGTCCATTCGTATTGGGTCCAACCCATGAAGAAGTGGTGACCGATCTGATCCGCAACGAGCTGAGCTCCTACAAACAGCTGCCGCTGAACCTGTATCAGATCCAGACCAAATTCCGTGATGAAGTTCGCCCGCGCTTTGGTGTGATGCGTTCACGCGAGTTCATCATGAAAGATGCGTATTCGTTCCATACCTCGCAGGAATCGCTGCAGGAAACCTATGATGCGATGTACCGCGCATACAGCCAGAGCTTCAGCCGTATGGGTCTGGATTTCCGTGCGGTTCAGGCTGACACCGGCTCCATTGGCGGTAGCGGCTCTCACGAGTTTCAGGTTCTGGCACAGAGCGGTGAAGATGATGTGATCTTCTCGAGCGAGTCCGATTATGCTGCCAACATTGAAAAAGCAGAAGCGGTTGCGCCAGCAGGCGATCGTCCAGCTGCTACGCAGGAACTGACGCAGTTCGCAACGCCAAATGCCAAGACCATTGCAGAGTTGGTCGAGCAGCATCAGATCCCGGTTGAAAAAACCGTGAAGACGCTGATTGTCAAAGCGACCGAAGAGAGTGGCCATTCGCTGGTTGCGCTGTTGGTGCGCGGCGATCATGAACTTAATGAGATCAAAGCCGAACATCTGGATATCGTTGCCTCTCCACTTGAAATGGGCAGCGAAGAAGCCATTCGTGCCGCAATCGGTGCTGGTTTCGGTTCTCTCGGCCCTGTCGGCCTGAACATGCCAGTGATTGCTGACCGCACCGTGGCCAAAATGAGCGACTTCTCAGCGGGCGCTAACATTGATGGTCAGCACTTTGCCGGCATCAACTGGGTACGTGATTTACCAGAAGCACGCGTGGAAGATATTCGTAACGTGGTGGAAGGCGATCCAAGCCCAGATGGTAAAGGCACGCTACAGATCAAGCGTGGTATCGAAGTCGGTCACATCTTCCAGTTGGGTACCAAGTACTCAGATGCGATGAAAGCGGCGGTACAAGGTGAAGATGGCCGTAATCAAATTATGACCATGGGTTGCTATGGTATCGGCATCACCCGCGTCGTCGCGGCAGCCATTGAGCAGAACCATGACGAGCGCGGTATCATCTGGCCAGCGGCACTGGCACCGTTCGAAGTCGCGATTCTGCCAATGAACATGCACAAATCTTTCCGCGTGAAAGAGCTGGCGGAAGAGCTGTACAACGAACTGCGTGCTAAAGGCATCGATGTGATTCTGGACGATCGCAAAGAGCGCCCTGGCGTGATGTTCGCTGATATGGAACTGATTGGCGTGCCGCACACTATCGTGATTGGCGATCGTAACCTTGATAATCAAGAGATCGAGTACAAATCGCGTTCAGCCAGCGAGAAACAGATGATCAAGCAACACGACATCGTCAACTTCCTGGCTGCAGCCCTGAATAAGTAACACTGAACGCCTCCTTCGGGAGGCGTTTTTATTGCACCTTCCCACGCATCGCCTTCACGTTACTGCGTCGTGTTTTACTCTCCAACCTGCGCTCTTTTGATGCGCGTGTCGGACGCGTTGCCCGCCGAGCCTTTTCAACCGTAGTAAGTTCACGAATCAGATTGATTAACCGCTGCAGGGCCGCCTCGCGGTTCATTTCCTGGCTGCGATATTCCTGAGCTTTGATAATCACCACGCCCTCTGCGGTAATCAAATGGTGGCTTGCCGCAAGGAGCCGCTCCTTGTAAAACGGCGGCAACGACGATGCGTGAATGTCGAAACGTAGATGAATGGCGGTGGATGTTTTATTCACATGCTGGCCGCCCGCGCCCTGTGCGCGGATGGCACTGAGCTCGACTTCATTATCCGCAAGTGAAACCGTTCGAGACAGCACGATCATCTGTCACCTGCGTTTAAGTACGACGTTGTGCCGTGTAATAACCTGTTCATCAACTTAACCTTTTGTGCGCCGTCTAAATGCTTAAGACCAGCGCTATCTGTCACTTTTACACTTTTCTTTGCAAACATCCCGCGCCTCCCAGGCTGATTTCCATGAAAATCCTGTGATATAGTCGCGTATCAACCAGAGTATTTAAGCTCTGCTGAGGAGGTGTATGTGCAAAAGTATTGTGAGTTAGTTCGCCAGAAGTATGCCGAAATTGGTAGTGGCGACCTGGGGTATGTGCCAGACGCGATAGGTTGCGCGCTAAACGCACTCAACGATATTGCCGCTAATTCTGCGCTAAACTCTTCTGTCAGGGAACAAGCAGCTTACGCTGCTGCAAACTTATTGGTGAGCGACTATGTTGACGAATGAAGCCTACAAACCCATCAACTGCGATGACTACGATAGCCTCGAACTCGCCTGCACCAAACACTGGACGCTGTCTTTGGAGTTAAAAAGCGGCGATCAGCTCAAAGCGAAAGCCGTGGACATGGTCTCACGTAAAAACGTGGAGTACCTGACAGTCGACCTTTCCGGTGAAATCCGCGAACTTCGGCTGGATCACATCGCCAGCTTTAGCCATCCCGAACTGGGCACCGTCATCGTCAGCGAAGACGAGTAATCCCCTGTATCTGGGCGGGAGCACCTCCCGCCCTCCTCATTTAAGGCTTTAACGACCCATAGTAAGCCGCCAAATCTTCCATATCCTGATCGCTCAGTCCCGCAACAAAAGCTTTCATCACTTCGGCCTGTCCGCCACTGCGCTCGCCCTTTTTATAGGCTTGCAACGAATGCAGTAGATAGGGCGCATGTTGTCCCGCGAGATTAGGATACAGTGGCACCGCACTTTTCCCTTCCGCGCCATGGCACGCCAGACAAGTGGCCGCTTTCTGCGCCCCCGCATTCACATCGCCGTCGGCAAAAACCGGCAACGCAGCAGCCAGCAACGCGGTTGCCATCCAGTATTTCATCATTGCTCTCCATCTTATTGTTGTTTTGTCCAGATCGCTTGCCAGCCTTGCTCATTGCTGGCAGCACCTTCACGGGTAACAAAGATTCCCGGTGCGCAAATCAGCGTCTGGTTGTAATAAATCAAGGGGATACGTTCACGCTGCCACGGCGGCACACCTAATTCCTGCCACAGTTTTTTCATGTCGCGGCCACCTGCACGCCCTTGCAGATGATAATAGCCGCGCGCCTGAAAACGAATGTTGATCGATTCGTCTGCGGAAGGTTGTCGTAAAAGGGCCATTGCCGTATCGGCCTGCAATTCTCCTATACCACCGGGTAATGGCAGCGAGTAGCTGCGGTCATGCCAGGTTAGCGAGTGCTGACTTAGCGATGGCTGTGAAGTGAGCCAATAGAGTCGTTCACGATAACGATGAAGTTCAAACAGGCCAAAACGCAGGCAAGGATTTGCATCTTCACGGCTGAGCATCGCTTCGTCGGTAATACGTTTTAACGCTGAACGTGAAGGCATTGTGCCGCCCTGCGATGCAATCCAACGCCGCAGCAGCACATGCCGTCGCGCTTCGCTCATTGTTAGCAGCGGAGGAAAATGCAGTGCGCCTTGGGCGTCAGTAAGATGCGTTACCTGCTCCGCCAGCAATTCATCCAGCAACTGCTCTTGCTCGCCACAAAGGGCAGCACTGCGCGCGCTGGCGGCACTGAAATGCGGCCAACGAGCATGTAACAACGGCAGAATCTGTTGACGCAAAAAGTTGCGGTCATAACGGCTGTCTGCGTTACTTTCGTCTTCAATCCAGTGTAACTGGTGTTCTGCCGCATAGGTTTCGAGCTGCTGGCGGCTTACATCCAGTAGCGGGCGCAGATGGAGATGCCCATCGATTTCGCGCTGCACCGGCATCGCGGCTAATCCAGCCGGACCACTGCCACGTTTGAGTGCCAGCAGCAGCGTTTCGCATTGATCGTCGAGGTGCTGAGCAGTCAGTAAGTACTCACCGGGTTGCAGCTGTTGAAACAGGATTTGATAGCGCGCCTTACGCGCTGCAGCCTCGATACCCTTAGCGGAACCGTCAACCTGTACATGCAGCACTTCGCAGGGAATGCGCCACTGCTGGCAGATCTGCAGGCAGTGCGCGGCCCAACTATCGGCATTCGGGCTTAATCCGTGGTGAACATGTAACGCACGCACGTAAAGCTGCGGCAGCTGGCGTTGCCAACTGACCAACTGATGCAGCAAGACCGTGGAGTCCAGTCCGCCACTGAACGCCAGCACACAGCGGGCGTCGGGTGTCAGCAACGAAGCAAGATGGGAAAAAGACATAGCGCGTTCCATCAAAGCGGGCCGCCTGATTGCGACCCACAGCGGACGCTAGTTTACGCCTGATACAGCTCCAGCGGCAAACCGTCTGGATCGGGGAAGAACGTGCAGGCTTTACCGGTTAAGGCATCAATACGGATCGGTTCGCACACCACGCCTTTCTCCGCGAGGGCAGCAATCGACTGCCCCACGTCCTCAACACAAAAAGCCAGATGGCGCAGGCCACAGGCTTCCGGGCCACTGACACGCGCGGGAGGAGTGGGGAACGAGAACAGTTCAATGGTGTATACGCCATTCAGCCCCAGGTCCCCTTTCCACGAGTCGCGCTCGGCTCGGTAGTATTCGCCCAACAATTCAAAGCCTAACACGTCACAGTAAAACGCCTTACTGCGCTGATAATCGGTGGCAATAATGGCAATGTGGTGGATCTGTTTTATCTGCAGCATAGCGGCTCCGGTTTTCACGTTAGCCGCATACCCTACGTGCTCTGCGCGGCGCTGAAAAGAGGCAATTATCCGAACTTAGTCAAGGTTCTCCTCCCGTAGCACGCGAACCAGGTAACGGCCATCTTCGGTAAGCGTTGCCCCATGAATATCGGTTTCAAATCCAGGATAGTGCCGCCCGATAGTGCAGAGCATCAACAGGAAATCGAGCACGGCCCGGCTCTCCTCGGTGACCATTTCCCCTGGCATCACCAGCGGCACACCCGGAGGATAAGGCAGAATCATATTGGCGGAAATACGTCCCACCAGCTCGCGGATATCCACCGTTTCAACTAATCCTTGCACCTGACGCTGAAACGCCTGGTGAGGTGTCATCTTCGATTCTGGCAACACATCGAACGCTTTGAGCATCAGGCGCGGCAGATCGTGTTGCAGGATCAGTTGGTGAATGCCCTGCGCCAGGGTCTGAATACGCATGTTACGGTAGAAGTCGGGATCTTCCGCATACAGATCCGGCAACATGTTTTTCACCCGCAGGTTGAGATCGTAGGCGCGCTTAAACTCTGTCAAACCGCGCAACACGCTCATGGCCTTGGTTTTATCGATGCCAATACTGAACAGGAACAATAAATTGTATGGTCCCGTTTTCTCTACCACCACCCCACGTTGATCGAGGAATTTCGCCACCAGCGAGGCCGGGATGCCCTCTTCCGCCATGTGGCCCAGTTCACTCATGCCCGGAGTCAGAATGGTGACTTTAATCGGATCGAGATACATATGATCGCGATCGGCATGCGTAAAGCCGTGCCAGTCCTCTTCGCCCGGCTGGATCGGCCAACACTCGGCTTCATCAATCTGTTCCGGTTGCCAGATATCAAAGAACCAGCCGTCACACTCTTCACGTAGACGCTGTATTTCACGCCGGAAATGCAGTGCTCGCTCTACCGAGCGATTAATCAGTCGTTTGCCCGGATTGCCACGCAGCATCGCCGCTGCGGTTTCGATGGATGAGACTATCGCGTAACTCGGCGATGTCGTGGTGTGCATCATGTAGGCTTCGTTAAAGGTGTCGTGATCGTAATCGCCTTTGATGTGAATCAGCGAAGCCTGTGAAAAGGCGGCCAGCAATTTGTGTGTTGATTGGGTCTCATAAATCACCTTACCGGGAATGCGATCCCCGCTCATGCCACTTTTACCGGCGTAAATCGGATGGAAATTGGTATAGGGCACCCACGCAGAGTCGAAGTGGATCGATGGGACATCCAGCGTTTTTTTGATGTACTGCGTGTTGTACAGCAGCCCATCATAAGTAGAGTTGGTAATCACCGCATGCACCGGCCAGCTGGCGCGTGGCGTGTTGTTTACCTTTTGCTGAATGCTGTCACGGGTGAACTCATGCTGTGGAATGCCGCCGAGAATACCGAGCGCATTGCGGGTCGGTTTGAGCCAAATCGGAATGATGTCGCTCATCATCAGCAAATGCGTGAGTGATTTATGGCAGTTGCGGTCAATGAGTACTGTGCTACCCGCTGGCGCGGCATACATCCCCACAATTTTGTTCGACGTCGATGTACCGTTGGTCACCATGTAGCTTTGTTCTGCGCCGAAAGTTCGCGCCACATACTCTTCAGCCTCAAGATGCGGACCGGTGTGGTCGAGCAGCGAACCGAGTTCCGTTACTGAGATCGACACATCCGCCTTGAGCGTATTGGCACCAAAGAAATCATAAAACAGACTGCCCACCGGGCTTTTCTGGAACGCGGTACCGCCCATGTGGCCAGGTGTGCAGAAGGTGTATTTGCCTTCTTTCACATAGGTGAACAGCGCCTTGGTCAGCGGCGGCATGATTTTGTCGATGTATTCATCGGTGTATTGGCGGATATGCAAGGCGATATCGTCAGCCGCATTGAGCGCGTACTCGAAGAACTGCAACGCCATGCGCATTTCATTGATGCTGACATCCATTTGCGAATGGGTGTTGATAAAGGCGTAGAGCGGCAAATATTCATTGAGCTGATTGATGTCGCTACACAGCGCCAGACTGTAATCGTCCCAGTCAAAAATCACGCCACAGATGCGCGGGTTGTGTTCAATCAGCTTTAGCAGGTCGCTGGCATTGTTGGGATAAACGGTCTGGAAGCCTTGTAATTTGAGCGCTGCGTCCAGTTCGCGAATCGGTTCATCTTTGTAGAACGCGCCGTGCGGTCCCATGATCGCAATAATATTCAATGCTCACCTCCTGTGGTGTTATGGCACTGAATAAGGATAGCGAAAACTGGCGGGTGAATGTTCTGGAAAGGTGTGCTGTTAATGAGAGGTTTCGCTGTAAGTCGAGTGCAAGGTCCAGATAAGGCCGGTTAGATTGTTATTGCTGACCAATCCACAGTCGTCTGTTTGAGCTCCTCATTATTGAGGACAGTTCAAGGAGTAAATGGACGCCTTGCACTTCGGACTGGCCTTTACTGGACCACGCAATGGGCCCACAGCAAAGCCCTTCCTACTTAAAGACATAAAAAAAGCGGACCAAAGTCCGCTTCTCTTCACTCTTCACAGCTTGCTTATGCGTAGCCGTAGCTCATCAGACGCTGATAACGACGGTTAAGCAACTCTTCAGTGCTCAGCACGTCGAGATCGGCCAGATCGGCCAACAGTTGTTTCTTCAACGCACCAGCCATGTCGACTGGATGACGATGCGCGCCGCCCAGTGGCTCTGGAATGATTGAGTCAATCAGCTTCAACTCTTTCAGACGATCGGCAGTGATGCCCATCGCTTCCGCAGCCAGTGGCGCTTTATCGGCACTTTTCCACAGAATCGACGCACAACCTTCCGGTGAGATCACCGAGTAGGTGCTGTACTGCAGCATGTTCACTTTATCGCCCACGCCAATCGCCAGCGCACCACCGGAACCGCCTTCACCAATCACGGTACAGATGACCGGGATTTTCAGTCCAGACATCTCACGCAGATTACGCGCGATAGCTTCGGACTGACCGCGCTCTTCTGCGCCCACGCCCGGATATGCACCTGGCGTGTCGATGAAGGTAATCAGTGGCATCTTGAAGCGTTCAGCCATCTCCATCAGTCGCAACGCTTTACGATAGCCTTCTGGAGCGGGCATACCAAAGTTACGACGGATCTTCTCTTTGGTTTCACGACCTTTCTGATGGCCAATCACCATCACTGGACGACCATCAAGACGGGCAATACCGCCGACAATCGCTTTGTCATCGGCATAGGCGCGGTCGCCTGCCAACTCATCGAAATCATCAAACGCGTTGCGGACATAGTCCAGCGTGTAAGGGCGCAGCGGGTGACGCGCGAGCTGCGCAACCTGCCAGGCACCTAAATCGGAGAAGATTTTACGGGTCAGCTCAACGCTTTTTTCACGCAGACGCTGCACTTCTTCATCCAGATTAATATCGTGTTTCTCATCTGAACGGCCAATTGACTTCAGCGAGTCGATTTTCGCTTCCAGTTCTGCGATTGGCTGTTCAAAATCCAGGTAATTAAGACTCATAATGTTCCTGTTTTAGTCAAACTCCAGTTCCACCTGCTCCGATCCTACTAACGACCGCAAATCGTTGAGTAAACGATCGCTGGGCGAAATTCGCCACGCTGCACCAAAGCGCAGCTTCGCCCGCGCATCTGCTCTCTGATAATAGAGATGCACCGGAATGGTCCCGGAACGATGAGGCTCCAGAGACTGGCGGAGACGGTTTAAAAGCTGGTCATCAATTTGCCTGTCCGTCAGCGAGATAGCAAGTCCGCGCGCGTATTTTTCCCGCGCTTCGTCGATGTCCATCACTTCTCGAGCGGTCATTTTAAGGCCACCGCTAAAGTCATCAAAGCTGACCTGTCCACTGACGATCAGGATACGGTCTTTCTCCAGCAACTGCTGGTATTTATCTAACGCATCGGTAAATAACATCACTTCCAGACGACCAGAACGATCGTCGAGAGTACAAATACCAATTCGGTTGCCGCGCTTGGTGACCATCACGCGGGCGGCAATCACCAGCCCCGCGGCGATGGTTACTTTACCACGATCCGTTGGATGCATGTCCTTCAGGCGCATGCCGCCAACGTAGCGATCGATCTCTTTCAAATACTGATTGATGGGATGACCCGTGAGGTACAGCCCGAGCGTCTCACGTTCGCCATCCAACTGAATTTGTTCAGGCCAGGGCGTAATATTGGTATAGGACTTCTCAACCTGCTCTGGCTCTTCTGCCAGCACGCCAAACATATCCGCCTGACCTGTGGCTTCCGCTTTCGCGTGCTGGTCCGCAGCTTTAAGCGCATCGCTGAGCGCACTCATCAAGGCGGCACGATGCGGGCCCAGACGATCGAATGCGCCCGACATGATCAGCTTTTCCATCACACGTCGGTTGATCTTCTTGGTATCGGTGCGCGCACAGAGATCAAACAGCTCTTTGAAGTAGCCGCCTTCGTTTCGCGCTTCAATGATCGCTTCGATCGGCCCTTCACCCACGCCTTTAATCGCACCGATGCCGTAAACGATCTCACCTTCATCATTGACGTGGAACGGATACAAGCCGGAGTTAATGTCTGGCGGCAACACTTTCAACCCCATGCGCCAGCATTCATCCACCAGACCAACCACCTTCTCGGTGTTATCCATATCCGCGGTCATCACCGCCGCCATAAACTCGGCGGGATAGTGCGCTTTTAGCCATAGCGTTTGATATGACACCAAAGCATAGGCTGCCGAGTGCGACTTGTTAAAGCCATAACCGGCGAATTTCTCTACCAGATCGAAGATCTTCATCGAGAGTTCGCCATTAACACCCATGCTCTCGGCACCGTCCTGGAACACCGAACGCTGCTTGGCCATCTCTTCGGGTTTCTTTTTACCCATAGCACGGCGCAGCATATCCGCACCGCCCAGGGTATAACCCGACAGCACCTGGGCGATCTGCATCACCTGTTCCTGATACAGAATGATGCCGTAGGTCGGTTCCAGCACCGGCTTCAGGGTTTCGTGCTGCCACTGAATATCCGGATAGGATATCTCTTCACGACCGTGCTTACGGTCAATGAAGTTATCTACCATGCCTGATTGCAGCGGCCCCGGACGGAACAGTGCCACCAGTGCGATCATATCTTCAAAGCAGTCCGGCTTAAGACGTTTGATCAAGTCTTTCATGCCGCGCGATTCAAGCTGGAATACCGCCGTGGTTTCCGAACGCTGCAGCATATCGAAGCTTTTCTTGTCATCCAGCGGGATGGCGGCGATATCGATCGGCTCCAGCCCCTCTTTGGCGCGGCGCGGGTTAATCATCTTCAGCGCCCAGTCAATGATGGTGAGCGTGCGCAGGCCAAGGAAGTCAAACTTCACCAGCCCGGCATATTCCACATCATTCTTATCAAACTGGGTGACCGGGAACTGGCCGTTTTCATCGCAGTAAAGCGGGGCGAAGTCGGTGATTTTGGTTGGCGCGATCACCACACCACCGGCGTGTTTACCGGCGTTACGCGTGACACCTTCCAGCTTACGCGCCATATCAATCAGCGCTTTGACCTCTTCATCTGCCTCGTAGATTTCCGGCAGTTGCGGTTCCGCTTCAAAGGCTTTTTCCAGCGTCATGCCGGGATCGGGTGGGATCAGCTTGGAGATACGATCGACAAAACCATACGGATGACCGAGCACACGCCCTACGTCGCGGATAACCGCTTTCGCCGCCATGGTACCGAAGGTGATGATCTGTGATACTGCTTCACGGCCATACATCTCAGCAACGTGATCGATGACCTGGTCGCGCTTCTCCATGCAGAAATCGACGTCGAAGTCAGGCATCGACACACGCTCTGGATTCAGGAAACGTTCGAACAGCAGGTCAAACTCCAGCGGATCAAGGTCAGTGATTTTCAGCGCATAGGCCACCAGTGAACCCGCACCTGAACCACGGCCCGGCCCCACTGGAATGCCGTTATCCTTCGACCACTGGATAAACTCCATCACGATCAGGAAGTAGCCTGGGAAGCCCATCTGGTTGATAACGTTAAGTTCAATCTCCAGACGTTCATCGTATTCGGGTCGCTTTTCAGCACGCAGTTTGTCATCCGGGAACAGAAATTCCAGACGCTCTTCCAGCCCCTCGCGCGATTTCATCACCAGGAAGTCTTCGGTACTCATTTCACCGGTCGGGAACTGTGGCAAGAAGTACTCACCAAGGCGTACCGTGACGTTACAACGCTTAGCAATCTCTACGCTGTTTTCCAGTGCTTCTGGGATGTCCGAGAACAGCTCACACATCTCCTCTTCACTGCGCATATATTGCTGAGGACTGTAATGGCGCGGACGCTTGGGATCGTCCAGCGTATAGCCATCGTGGATGGCAACGCGAATTTCATGCGCGTCAAAGTCTTCCTCGTTGAGGAAACAGACTTCATTGGTGGCCACCACCGGCACACCTTCGGCAATCGCCAACTCAACGGCAGCGTGCAGATAAGTCTCTTCATCGGCGCGCCCGGTGCGCGTCAATTCAAGGTAGTAGCGGTTAGGAAAATGTTCCTGATAAAAACTGAGACATTGCGCGACCAGCGCGCTGTTACCGCGTAGCAGACTCCGACCAACATCACCACGACGCCCGCCGGAGAGCAAGATGAGCCCTTCACCTAACTCAACCAGCCAGTCACGATCGATAATCGGCCCTGCGATGCCATAGCCACGTTGATAGGCTCGTGAAATCAACAGCGTCAGATTTTGGTAACCGGTATTATTGGCGGCAAGTACCGTCAGTTGGGTCAGCTCATCACCCATCAATTCACTGGCAACGTGGAAGTCCGCACCGACGATCGGTTTTACCCCTGCATCGTGCGCGCTACCGTAGAATCGCACCAAACCACAGAGGTTGATGTAATCGGTGATGGCAATCGCCGGCATGCCGAGCGCAGCCGCCTTTTTGACCAGCGGCTTGGTTTTCGCCAGGCCATCCACCATGGAGTAGTCGCTATGGACGCGCAGATGTATAAAACGAGGTTCAGCCATATCAGTTTCCGGTTAAAACAGCGTCAGGCTATTAAAGCGTAGTAGGCTGACGCGCGGCCAGCACATCAGCATCAATCAAAGCATTACGCACCGGCGCAAAGCTGCGACGGTGATGAGGCGTGGCACCAAACTGCGCCAGTTTTTCCATGTGCAACGCGGTCGGATAGCCTTTATGTTGGGCAAACCCATATTCCGGGAACAGCTGATCCAACTCGGCCATTTCACGGTCACGCGTCACTTTGGCGATAATCGATGCAGCGCTGATCTCTTGCACCAGGCTATCGCCCTTCACCACTGCCTGAGAGGGCATCGGCAGCGCGGGGCAACGGTTCCCATCGATCAACACAAAATCTGGCGTGACAGACAAGCCTGCAACGGCACGCTGCATCGCCAGCATGGTAGCGTGCAAAATATTCAGCTGATCAATCTCTTCAGGCTCGGCACGGCCAAGACTCCAGGCCAGCGCCTTTTCTTTGATCTCGTCATACAAAGCCAGACGACGTTTCTCAGAAAGCTTTTTTGAATCGGCCAAACCCACGATTGGGTTAGCGGGATCGAGGATCACGGCAGCCGTAACCACCGCACCAACCAGTGGACCGCGTCCGACTTCATCAACGCCCGCAATACATTGTGCGTTGGGATAGATAAACTCAGCCATTGGCGATCTCCAGCACGGCATCCGCGGCCTGCTCATCGGCGTTCCAGCGAATCTGTTGGTGTAATTCATTGAAGGTGTGCATCAGTGCATCACGCTCTGGCCCTGCATGAAGCAGAGGTTCCAGTGCTGCGGCCAGCGATTTCGGCTGACACTCATCCTGCAGCAACTCTTTGACCAGCTCACGGCCCGCCAGCAGATTAGGCAATGATACGTAGGGTGTTTTTACCAACCGCTTTGCCAACCAGAAGGTGAACGGCTTCATGCGATAGCCCACCACCATCGGACACTTCGCCAGCATGCACTCCAGGGCGGCCGTCCCCGATGCCAAAATTGCAGCATCGCTGGCGATCATCGCCTGGCGACCTTTGCCATCCAGCAAATGCATCGGTAGCTCTGGCGCAACCTCGGCTTTGATATGCTCAAACTGCTCACGACGCTTGGCATTCACCAGCGGCACGACAATTTCCAACGTCGGATATCGTTGGCGCAGCAACTGCGCCGCACGCAGGAAATCAGCGCTGAGCATTTCCACTTCCGCACCGCGGCTACCAGGCAGCAAACCAAGGCAAATAGCATCATCAGCAATACCTAACTCACGGCGTGCTGCAGACTTATCGGGCTGCAGTGGCATCGCATCCGCCATGGTGTGGCCAATAAACCGGCACGGTACGTTGAAGCGATCGTAAAACGCTTTTTCGAACGGCAGGAACGCCAGCACCAGATTGGTGTTACGGCCAATCTTGAATACGCGTTTTTGCCGCCATGCCCAAACTGACGGACTGACGTAATGAATGGTGCGAATACCCGCGCGCTTGAGGCTACCTTCCAACGTAATGTTGAAATCCGGTGCATCAATGCCGACGAACACATCAGGTTTGAGTTCGGTGAAGCGCTGCGTTAAATCTTTGCGAATTTTTAGCAAGCGGCGCAAACGGCCGAGCACTTCGACAATGCCCATGACCGCCAGCTCTTCCATCTCATACCAGGCTTCACAGCCTTCGGCTTGCATCAATGGGCCGGCAACGCCGACAAAGCGGGCATCGGGATGGCGCGCTTTCAACGCACGAATAAGACCTGCACCAAGAATATCGCCGGAGGTTTCTCCGGCGACCAAGGCAATCGTTAAGGGACGCACTGACATGGATTAACGAATCAATCCACGCGTTGAACGGGCAAAGAAGTCGTAGAAAGGCTGCACTTCGCTATGTTGTTTCGCCAGTTCTTCGATCTCTGGTTTCACTTCATCCAGCGTTTTGCCGCTGCGGTACAGTAATTTGTACGCATTACGAATCGCGTGCAGGGCTTCTTTGCTAAAGCCACGACGCTTAAGCCCTTCGATGTTAATGCCGAACGGTGTCGCGTGGTTACCCTGCGCGATAACATACGGCGGGACATCCTGCGCCACGCCTGAACAACCGCCGACCATCACGTGCGCACCAATGGTGCACCACTGATGCACGGCCGTCATGCCGCCGATAATTGCAAAATCATCAACCGTCACGTGGCCGCCCAAAGTCGCGTTGTTGGCGAAGATGCAGCGGTTACCAATCACACAGTCATGAGCAATGTGCGCATTGACCATTAGCAGGTTGTCGCTGCCAATTTTAGTCAGGTTGCCACCTTGCGTGGTGCCACGATGAATGGTGACGCTTTCGCGGATACGGTTGCGATCGCCGATTTCAACACGGGTTGGCTCACCGGCATATTTCAGGTCCTGATTCACTTCGCCAATTGAAGCAAACTGATAGATCTGATTGTCTTTACCGATACGCGTATGGCCATTCACCACCACGTGCGATTTGAGCACCGTACCTTCACCAATCTCCACGTTAGCACCGATAAAGCAAAACGGGCCGATGTGAACATTGGCGCCAATCACGGCACCCTCTTCAATAACAGAACTGGGATGAATACTGGCGGTTGAATCAATCACTAATTATGCCTCCCGGCTACGGGCACACATCATGGTCGCTTCACAGACAATCTTGCCGTCTACTGTTGCCACGCCTTTGAAGCGTGTCAGACCACGACGAGTTTTCTCGAAGGTCACTTCCATGATCATCTGATCGCCCGGAACGACCGGACGCTTGAAGCGGGCTTCGTCGATACCGGCGAAGTAATACAGCTCGCCGGGTTCCAGTTTCCCAACGCTTTTAAACGCCAGAATGCCTGTTGCCTGCGCCATAGCTTCCAGAATCAGAACGCCTGGGAAAATCGGCTTACCAGGGAAATGTCCCTGGAAAAACGGTTCATTAACAGAAACGTTCTTCACCGCACGCAGGTATTTATGCTCTTCAAATTCCAGCACGCGGTCAACCAGCAAGAACGGATAGCGGTGCGGCAGCAGTTCTAAAATCTCTTCGATTTTCAGAGTATGCGTTTCAGTTGTCAAAATACTCTTCCTGTCCTAAAAAATCTGATGGCAATAATAACACGGCCTGCACAGATCAAAATGATCCTCCGCAGGCCGCAAATCAGTTCGTTGGCGTAACGCTTTCTTGAGAGACTTGTTGCTTCGTTCGGGTTAAGCCGATGAAGAGACAAAGTACGCTGCTTTATTATGAAAGCGGGTCGCGGAGATGCGTTTAGTCGTCTTTGCCGACCTTACGTTCGATGGCTTTTAAGCGTTTGCTCATTTCATCGATGTTCATCACCAGCGCTGCCGTTTTACGCCAGGTTTTGTTGGGTTGCAGTGGAATACCCGAAGAGTAAACCCCTGGTTCTGTGATTGGGCGCATCACCATGCCCATACCGGTAACGGTCACTTTGTCACAGATTTCCATATGGCCGTTAATGACGCTGGCGCCGCCAATCATACAATAACGACCAATCTTCAGACTACCCGCCATGATCACACCACCAGCAACGGCAGTGTTATCACCAATCACAACGTTGTGTGCAATCTGACACTGGTTATCTATGATAACACCATTGCCGATCAGAGTGTTATCCAGAGCGCCGCGATCAATGGTAGTACAGGCACCAATTTCTACCCGATCACCTATCACAACGGTACCCAACTGCGGAATTTTCACCCAATTGCCACGGTCGTTAGCATACCCGAAACCATCAGCACCGATCACGGTACCGGACTGAATCAGACAATCCTGACCCACTTGGATTTCATGGTAGATCGTGACGTTAGCCCACAAACGGGAGCCACGGCCGATACGCGTCTGCTTACCAACAAAACATCCTGCGCCAATCACGACGTCGTCACCCAGCTCAACGCCGGATTCGATCACCGCATTTGCACCCACCGACACGTTCTTACCCAGCTTCGCAGTGGGATCGATTACCGCACTAGGCGCGATATTTTGCGCGGGCTGTGGCGTTGTGTCCAGTAGTTGTGCCATACGGGCATAGGTCAGGTAAGGATTTTTCACCACCAGGGCGGCCGTTTTACACCACTCCAGATCCGCTTCCGTCAGCACCACGGCTGAAGCCTGGACAAGAGCGAGCTGCTCGCGGTAGCGGCTGTTTGCAAGAAAAGTGATTTGACCAGTGGTGGCGGATTGCATAGAAGCAATGCCGGAGATGGCGATATCGCCATCTCCGTGCAATTCTGCATCCAACTGCTGGGCTAAATCAGCCAGTCGAATTGAAGACATCAATTATTTAACCTGTTTTACAACGTCAGCAGTGATGTCTTTAGCATCAGCAGAAGAGTACAGCACAGCCTGAGAGTCCAGCACCAGGTCGTAACCTTCGCTTTTCGCTACAGACTGAACAGCGGTCTGGATTTTAGCCAGCAGCTTGTTACGCTCCTGCATCTGACGAGACTGGTTGTCTTTGTCGAAAGCCTGCGCTTTCTGTTCAAAGGCAGCACGCTCAGAAGCAATCTGCTTCTCTTTCTTGGTGCGGTCGCTTGCCTTCATGGTTGACGCATTACGCTGCAGATCCTGGATTTCGCCCTGGATTTTCTGCTGCTGCGCCTGGAGGTCAGAAGCACGGCCTGAGAACTCACCCTCAAGCTGCTTAGCAACAGCGGCACGCTGCGGAGACTGCTGGAAAACCTGGCTCAGGTTCACAACGGCGATTTTATCGGCCGCTTGGGCACCCGCAGAAGCAGCTAATGCAACACCCAGAGCAGCAGCACAGAACAACTTTTTCACTATAAACTCCTTACCTCAACGTGTGTGTTTGCAGCGTGTCACGCGTCAGCGCGACACGGGTGCAAGACGGTATTTTCACTTCCTTGCTCAGAGCTTTACCAGGTTTTACCAATGTTAAACTGGAACTGCTCTGACTTGTCTCCCTCGACTTTCTTCATCGGCTGGGCATATGAGAATACCAGCGGACCTAACGGCGACATCCATTGCAGGGCAACACCTGCAGAGACGCGAATATTATTCGGATCGCTGTAGTCCGGAATGCCAGCCGCACGTGTTTCTGCGGTATTCTGCCATTTCGTATCCCAGACCGTACCGGCATCCATAAACACCGAGGTACGTACTGAGTTAGCATACTTCTCGCTCAGGAACGGCGTAGGCGTGATCAGCTCGAGGCTGGCAATCGCCATGGCGTTACCGCCCACCGCATCATCTGACTTACAGATACCGTTAGGATCCGTCAGATTACAGGTGGATGAGTGATCGTTCAGGTACGCAGCTTTAGGACCAATGGTGTTGGACTGGAAGCCACGAACCGTACTTGAACCACCGCCGTAGAAGTTCTCATAGAACGGCATCTCTTTTCCACCGAGTCCGTCACCATATCCGACACGGCCACGACCCAGTACTACCCAAGTACCGTCACGGTTCAACGGCACGTACTGTTGAGAATCCAACGTTGCTTTGTAGAAGGCGTTGTCAGAACCCGGAATCGTCACTTTGCCGTTCAGGTTGGTGCGGTTACCCTTGGTAGGGAAGAAACCGCGGTCCAACGTGTTGTACGTCCAACCGTAGTTGAAGGTGAAGTCATCTGCTGAGAAGTCACCGTCATCATTCAGACCCTGATGACGACCTACCGAGTCAAGATAACGCCACATCGCAACCTGCGGCTGCATATTGGACAGATCGTTATGTACATATCCTAAGCCAACACGCAAGGTGTTGTTTTCGTTAACTGGGAAGCCCAGCGTACCGTCTACACCATAACTTTTGTTGGTGTAGTCTGACAGGTCCGCATCATCGGCTTTAAAGTCGTTATAGAATACGCGACCACCCAAGCTCACACCGTCGACCGTAAAGTACGGATCGGTCAGTGAAAATTCCGCATAGGTTTGGTAATCGTTTTTCGTCCCGCTGATGCCAACGGTATTACCGGTGCCCAGCCAGTTTTCCTGGGTCACACCCACCTGGAAGCTGACGCCACTTTCAGTACCGTAACCAACACCAAAGTTAAACGTACCGGTGTTACGCTCTTTGACCTTGTACACCACGTCAACCTGGTCTGGAGAGCCTGGTACGCGCTGAGTATCTACATCAACCGTTTCAAAGTAACCCGTACGGTTCAGACGCTCTTTCCCTTGGTCAACCAGGTCGCTGCCTAACCAAGCACCTTCCATCTGGCGCATTTCACGACGCAGAACCGCATCTTTGGAGGTGTCATTACCTTCAAAGCGTACTTTACGCACGTAGTAACGGTTACCTGCATCAACGTTGATGTGCAGCTTAACGGTTTTGTCCGCATCGTTAATTTCTGGCTGTGTCACCACACGCGGATAGGCGTAACCGTAGCGACCCAACAGTTTTTTGATGTCATCTTCCATCTGGGTCACTTTGGTGCCGTTATACAGCTCACCCGATGGAATACGCGTCATTTTTTCGATTTCAGCCGAATGACCCGCCATGCTACCGTTCACCACCACGCCAGCAATCTTGTACTGATCGCCTTCGGTCACGTTAACAGTGATGTAGATACCTTTTTTATCCGGCGTCAGGCTCACTTGTGTTGAATCGATGTTGAAGCGCGCATAACCACGATCCAGATAGAAGCTGCGTAAGGTCTCAAGATCTCCAGCCAATTTCTGTTTCTGGTATTTACGATCGCCTACCACGTTCCACCACGGCACTTCATCACGCAGTGAGAAGCGCGAGATCAATTCGTCGGAGCTAAATGCCTTGTTACCGACAATATTGATCTGCTGGATCTGTGCAGATACGCCTTCCTGGAAGACAAATTTCAAGTCCACGCGGTTACGTGGCAGCGGCGTCGCAATGGCTTTGACGCTGGCGGTGTATTTACCGACGCTGTAGTAGAAATCTTCCAGACCCTTCTCAATAGAAGAGAGCGTCGTGCGGTCAAGTGCTTCGCCGACACGCACACCGGAGGCTTCAAGGTTCTGCTTCAGCTGATCTTCTTTCACCGCTTTGTTACCGGAGAAAGTGATGCTGGCAATGGTCGGACGCTCTTTCACCTGAACAATCAGGGTATTTCCGTCACGCAGAACCTGGACATCTTCAAAGTTGCCGGTGGCGAACAGTGAACGAATGGTGTTTCTGACATCGTCATCAGAAACCGTATCACCGACACGTACCGGCATGCTGAGCAGAGCCGCGCCGACGGCGACTCGCTGGAGACCTTCGAAATGAATGTCCTTCACTACGAAATCGTCTGCACCGTACACGGTGGCGCTGCTAAACAGCAGCGACGCTATGAGCAACTTTTTCATCGCCATCGTTGTTATGCGTTTTCCTAACACATCCCACGCCTGTCTGCGTTCCAGCTATTACAGACGAGAGAAATCATTGAAAAGTGCAAGCCCCATTAATAACACCAGCAGAATTGAGCCAATGCGATAACTGAAGTCCTGAACTCGCTCGGACACCGGTCCACCTTTGATCTTTTCGATCGCCAGAAAGAGCAGATGTCCACCATCTAATACCGGCAGAGGGAACAGGTTGATGATGCCCAGATTGACGCTGATCAGCGCCAGGAACATCAGATAGTAAATCACCCCGTACTCAGCGGATAACCCAGCACCTTGCGCAATCGAAATTGGCCCGCTCAGATTATTCAGCTTCACATCCCCGGTTATCAACTTGCCCAGCATCGAGACCGTTAACTTCATCAGCTGCCAGGTTTTGACACTGGCTTCACCGATGGCGGCAAAAGGTCCATACTGCCTTACCGTTTTGTACTCGTCTGGCAACGGGATCACGCGTGGGATGACCCCCGCAAAACCTTCCGCCTCATTACCCGGTTTCGCTTCCGGCGTTAACGTCAACGCCACCGATTCGCCGTTTCGTTCGACTTCCAGCGCCATGTTTTTACGCGGATTGTCACGTACCTGTGCCGCGAAAGCCTGCCATTGCGTTAACGGCTGACCATCGACTTTAACGATCCTGTCGCCTGCTTGCAAACCGGCATCGCTTGCCGGTGAGTTTGCCTGAACTTCCGCTAAGGTCGTTTCAATCTGCGGCCCACGTGGACGAATACCTAACGCCACGACCGGGTCCTGCTTATCGGGCTCAAATTGCCAGTCGCGCAAATCCAACTGCTTTTGCTGCGTGGCATCTTCACCAAATTGCGAGACGGTAAGCGTGGCATTGTTGTCGCCGATTTTACCGATCAGCGCCATACGCACAGCATCCCAATCAGGCGTTTCGATACCATCTACTGCTTTAAGTTCCATCCCGGAGGTAATTTGCGCTTCTGCAGCCACCGAACCGTTCAGAATTTCGCCAACAACAGGACGTACGCCAGGTACACCGTGGATGAATACCACCCAGTAGGCGAAAACGGCAAAGATGAAGTTGGCGACAGGACCGGCGGCAATAATGGAAGCGCGTTGCAGCACGGTTTTGTTGTTGAAAGCCTGATGACGTAGCTCGGCAGGGACGCTCTCGACACGTTCGTCGAGCATTTTGACATAGCCGCCAAGTGGGATAAGCGCAATGACGTATTCCGTTCCCTGGCGATCGCTGCGGCGCCATAGCGCCTTACCAAAGCCAATAGAGAAGCGTTCGACTTTCACGCCGCAGCGGCGGGCCACCCAAAAATGGCCGAATTCGTGAACGGTAATCAGCACGCCAAGCGCCACGATAAAGGCGACAAAACTCCAGAGTATGCTCAACATGGTTGCTAATCCTCAGAGGGTGCGGAACACCAGCAGCAGCAAGCAGGCAAACACCGGCACCGCAGCTGTCAGGCTATCGATACGATCGAGGATACCACCGTGCCCCGGAATCAAGTTACCGCTGTCTTTGATACCCGCTTCACGTTTAAACATGCTTTCGGTCAGGTCACCCAATACCGAAGCCAGCGTGGCAATCACGGCGCAGATGACCAGCGTGCCTGGCGCCACCGTCAGCGGCGCTAGCATCGCAAACAGCCAGGCAATAATAGCGGAGGAGAGCAGGCCACCAAAGAAGCCTTCCCAGGTTTTTCCCGGTGAGACTTTCGGTGCCAGTTTGTGTTTGCCGAACAGACGCCCAAACATGTAGGCGCCGGAATCAGCCCCCCATACGATGAACATCACGAACAGCAGCCACCATGCACCCGCGAAGTGGTCAGTATCATAGTGATATTGACGCAACGCCATCATGCCCCAGAAGAAGGGGATAACCGTGAGGAGACCAAAGATGAGGCGCAGCGGGCGCGAATGGCGCCACAGTGCAGCCGAAGCAGGATAGAAAAGCACCAGAACCAAGGCGACGATCCACCAGCCCAGAGAAACCCATAGCGAGCCTTCCATCTGGTATTGATGCAGATTACGTTGGTAGGGTTGCAGGGTAAACAGCATCGCCGCCAATAACAGGCCGCAAAGCACCGCCAGCCAGATACGTTGCTGACGCGATGCCATACCGGCAAACTGCCCCCATTCCCAGGCGGCCAGCATGCAGATGATGATCGTTATAATCGCAAAACCAGACAGCGGTAACCAAAACAGTGCAGCGATCACCAGCGGAATTAAAATAAACGCGGTAATCAGACGAGACTTCAGCAAAGGTTACCCCCAGATTGCTCAGGCGCCACCTGGTGCAGCGCCGCCGTAGCGTCGCTCCCGCGTAGAGAATGCATTCAGTGCACCTTCAAAAACGTGTTCATCAAAATCAGGCCAAAGAACATCGGTAAACCAAAACTCAGCATAGGCGATCTGCCACAGCAGGAAGTTGCTAATCCGATGCTCTCCCCCGGTCCTTATCACTAAATCCACCGGCGCCAACTCCTGCATACACAGATAAGGAGCTAAGCTTTCTTCGGTTATTTGGTCAGGACGTAACAAACCTTCCTGAACCTGTTCAGCCAGTTTTCTGGCACCCTGGATAATATCCCAACGTCCACCATAGTTGGCAGCAATGTTGAGGGTCAGTCCATTATTTTGCTGAGTCAGTTCTTCGGCGCGGCGAATGCGTTCCTGAATACGATTGTTAAAACGACTGATATCGCCAATGACGCGCAGACGCACGTTGTGTTTGTGCAGGCTTTTGACTTCGCTGTCGAGCGCCCAAACAAACAACTCCATTAATGCCGTCACTTCCTGTACTGGTCGGCTCCAGTTTTCACTGCTAAACGCATAAAGCGTGAGCGCTTCCAGCTTGTGGCTAACCGCAAAGCTGACAGCCCGGCGTACTGATTTTACCCCGGCTTTGTGGCCTGAAATACGCAGTTTGCCCTGATTTTTTGCCCAGCGACCATTACCATCCATAATGATGGCCACGTGACGTGGCGTACAGTACGACTCGTCATCGATTGTGTTGTGATTGTTGGACGACATAACGCGTAATAATTCCTTTCATCAGAAATGCTGTGGTTTCTGAATACATTGCGCCTGCGGCAAACTCCAGCCATTCTGCCGGATGACATCGAAACAATGTCGGGCCATGAAACGCGAGCGAGCGACTATACCATTTTCACCTTGAGCGAACAAATAGCGGTAAGTATCAACCTGCTAAACGAAAGCGTGGTAGCAATTCATTGGCACAGATTCGGGCTAACCGATCGATTTCCATCACATCATCAATGTTGCTCGGTTCCTGGCACTGCAGAGAGGCCAGCACTTCGCTATTCATGGCTGCAATATCGGTAAAACGAATCTGATGCTGTAAAAATGCCGCCACGGCCACTTCATTCGCCGCGTTCAGCGTTGTCGTCGCCGCCTGCCCTGTTGAGCACGCATCAATGGCCAGCTTCAGGCAGGGGTAGCGCGCATAATCCGGTTCATCAAACGTCAACGCCTTCATTCGGGTGAAATCAAGCGGCGTGACACCGGCTGAGATACGCGCTGGCCATGCCATGCTGTGCGCTATCGGCGTTCGCATATCGGGCGAACCTAACTGCGCCAGCACACTGCCATCGCAGTAACGCACCATAGAGTGAATCACCGATTGCGGATGCAGGATAACTTCCATTTGTGCGTCAGTGGCATTAAACAGCCAGCGGGCTTCAATGTATTCAAGACCTTTATTCATCATGGTGGCCGAATCAACAGAGATTTTACGCCCCATTGACCAGTTCGGATGTGCACATGCCTGGTCTGGCGTCATGGCCGCCAAATCGGCTAATGGAGTGTCACGAAAAGGACCACCCGATCCCGTAAGGAGAATGGAATCAATGCCATTTCCCCGCAGATCAGCGTACCCCAACTGATGCTGTATGGAAGCGGGTAAACTCTGAAAAATGGCGTTGTGCTCGCTGTCGACCGGCAGCAATTGAGCCTGATGATGGCGCACCGCCTCCATAAACAGACGGCCGCATGTGACAAGGGATTCTTTATTGGCAAGCAGCACCGTTTTGCTGGCACGAATCGCGGCCAGTGTCGGCTGGAGACCCGAGGCGCCAACAATCGCCGCCATCACCTGATCGACCTCATCCAACGCAGCCAGTTCGCAGGCTGCCTGAACGCCGGAGAGCACTTCAGTTTGAAGGTTCAGTGCTCTCAGTCGCTCACGCAGGGCCTGTGCCGAGGTCTCATCCGACATCGTGGCATAACGCGGCTTAAATTGCTGACACTGTTCTGCCATCAGCGCCACATTCTGGCCGGCAACCAGCGCGGTGACCTGATACAGGTCTGGATTTGCCGCCACCACTGCCAGCGTGCTGGTGCCAATCGAACCCGTGGAACCCAGCAAAGTTAATCGCTTCATCATGCTATCCCTGTGAGGTTGTGAACCGTGCCCGCAACTGCGCCGGGCACAATGTAAAACGCCGCCAGAGTCGCACAACGTCTCTGAACGGCGTTTTATACCCGTCATAGTAAAAATCACATCCAGATTGGCTGCGACTCATACCATTTCGGGTATAGATAACTTGATGGAATTAGAAATCCATCAGTTCCTTTTCTTTGTCGGCCAGTGCTGCATCAACGTGTTTGATGTATGCATCGGTCATTTTCTGGATCTCATCCTGCGAGCGACGTTCGTCGTCTTCGCTGATCTCTTTGTCTTTCAGTAGTGCTTTGATCTTATCGTTGGCATCACGGCGCACATTACGGACAGAAACACGGCCCTGCTCCGCTTCACCGCGCACGATCTTGATCAGATCTTTACGACGCTCTTCCGTCAGCGCTGGCAGTGGCACACGAATATCGCTGCCTGCTGAGCTCGGGTTAAGCCCCAAGTCAGATGCCATAATGGCTTTCTCAACGGCTGCGCCCAATGAACGATCAAACACGTTGATTTTCAGCGTACGAGAATCTTCTACCGTGACGCTCGCCAGCTGACGCAGTGGCGTAGGAGTACCGTAGTAAGGCACCATAATGCCGTCGAGCAGTGAAGGCGAAGCACGACCGGTGCGTACTTTGCTGATTTGGTTTTTAAATGCATCCACACATTTTTCCATGCGCGTGTCAGCATCTTTTTTAATGTCGTTAATCACGTTAAAACCCTTGGATTCGGTTTGACCTGGCCACATCCGGCGTTCCAGAAGTGGTATCGATAAACATCGATCATCCTGTTACCCACCATAATTCGAGCTGCAAACGCATTGTTGACACTGAAATTATGTGAAGTAATGGCGCGGTGACCCAGCATCGCGCCCACAGAATATACCTTATTTTATCCTGCGTCGGGTATTAATGCGTAATCAGGGTGCCTTCTTTTTCACCCATCACCACGCGACGCAGCGCGCCAGGCTTGTTCATATTGAAGACACGGATCGGCAGCTGATGGTCGCGCGCCAGTGTAAAGGCGGCCAGATCCATCACTTTCAGCTCTTTATCCAGTACTTCGCCATAAGACAGCTGCTCGTACAGCGTAGCATCCGGGTTTTTCACCGGATCATCCGAGTAAACACCATCGACTTTAGTGGCTTTCAACACCACATCCGCTTCGATTTCAATGCCGCGCAGGCAAGCAGCAGAGTCGGTAGTAAAGAACGGGTTGCCCGTACCCGCGGCGAAGATCACCACACGGTTGTTACGCAACAGGCTGATGGCTTCTGCCCAGCTGTAGTTATCACACACGCCATTCAGCGGAATCGCGGACATCAGTCGTGCGTTCACATACGCACGGTGCAATGCATCACGCATTGCCAGGCCGTTCATCACGGTTGCCAGCATACCCATATGGTCACCGACCACACGGTTCATACCTGCCTGTGCCAGGCCAGCGCCACGGAACAGGTTACCGCCACCAATAACCACACCCACCTGGATGCCCAGCTCAACCAGCTCTTTCACCTCTTGCGCCATACGGTCAAGCACGCTCGCGTCAATACCAAAACCTTCGGCACCTTGCAGTGCTTCGCCACTCAGTTTTAGCAGGATACGTTGATATACAGGTTTTGCGTTGGTCGCCATGGTCAATTCTTCCTGGAAGATATGATGAATGAGAAGTTAAATCTGATCGATCATCCGCTTAGCAAGCGAGAAAAGCTATTGGGATGAGACTGAAAAGTGGTCCACGCAAAACGCAGACAAAAAAGAACCGCCTTCCGGCGGTTCTTTCGGAACATTAAGACTGTTTGGACATTGCAGCAACTTCTGCTGCGAAGTCAGCTTCAACTTTTTCAATGCCTTCACCCACTTCGAAGCGGATGAAGTTGATGACGTCTGCGCCTTTCTCTTTCAGAGCCTGGCCAACGGTTTTGCTTGGATCGATAACGAAAGCCTGACCGGTCAGAGACACTTCGCCGGTGAATTTCTTCATACGGCCATCAACCATTTTCTCTGCGATTTCTTTTGGCTTGCCAGACTGCATGGCGATGTCCAGCTGTACCTGGTACTCTTTCTCTACCACGTCAGCAGACACGTCTTCTGGCTTAACGAACTCTGGCTTGCTTGCAGCAACGTGCATAGCAACTTGCTTGCTCAGCTCTTCATCAGCACCGGTGGTTGAAACCACAACGCCGATACGTGCACCGTGCTGGTAGCTGTTCAGCTGAGCACCTTCCAGGATAGCAACACGACGGATGTTGATGTTCTCACCGATTTTAGTAACCAGCGCTACGCGTTCTTCTTCGAACTGCGCTTTCAGAGCTTCAACATCAGTCACTTTACCTGCAGTGGCTGCATCCAGTACTTTGTCAGCGAAAGCCTGGAAACCAGCATCTTTAGCAACGAAGTCAGTCTGGCAGTTAACTTCCAGAATCATCGCGTAACCGTCAGCGATTTTAGTTTTGATCACGCCATCAGCAGCAACGTTGCCTGCTTTCTTAGCGGCTTTGATCGCGCCAGATTTACGCATGTTCTCAATCGCCAGCTCGATGTCGCCGTTTGCTTCGGTCAGCGCTTTTTTGCAATCCATCATGCCTGCGCCAGTACGCTCACGCAGTTCTTTTACCAATGCAGCGGTAATTTCAGCCATTCCAGAATCCTCGATTCGTCTCTGTGTGCGTTCACACTGTCAGAAACTTGTTGCGGAAAATTTACTCTGCCCCGCTTACCCAAAGGAAGCGTGACAAACTTAGATAAATAAAAGGGGCCTGTGCGGCCCCCTTAACAGATATATCCAGCATATTTCGCATGGCAGATGCGTTGGCTGCTCTCGTTCACCCACATCACTGACTCAAGTCAGCTCAGTGGGCTTCTCTCGGTTGCCGCCTTCCTGCAACGCGAACTATTTTGGATAAAACATCTGATGTCTAAGGGCTCTCAGAAAGAGCGAACCTTATTAAGCTTCAGCAGCTTCTTCTGCCTGCTCAGCCAGATCCTGTGAACGGCCTTCGCGCACGGTAGTCGCAACAGCAGTCAGGTACAGGCTTACAGCACGGATTGCATCGTCGTTACCTGGGATAACGAAATCAACGCCGTCTGGATCAGAGTTGGTATCAACGATAGCAAATACTGGGATACCCAGGTTGTTTGCTTCTTTGATAGCAATGTGTTCGTGATCAGCGTCAACGACGAACAGTGCATCCGGCAGACCGCCCATATCTTTGATACCGCCCAGGCTGTTTTCCAGCTTGGCCAGTTCACGAGCACGCATCAGTGCTTCTTTCTTGGTCAGTTTGTCGAAAGTACCGTCCTGAGACTGAGTTTCCAGGTCTTTCAGACGTTTGATTGACTGGCGAACAGTTTTCCAGTTAGTCAGCATGCCACCCAACCAGCGGTGGTTAACGAAGAACTGGTCGCAGCTCAGAGCTGACTCTTTTACCGCTTCGGCAGCAGCGCGCTTAGTACCAACGAAAAGGATTTTGCCTTTACGTGAAGAGATCTTCTGCAACTCAGCCAGAGCTTCGTTGAACATTGGTACAGTTTTCTCAAGGTTGATGATGTGAACTTTGTTACGAGCGCCGAAGATGAATGGCTTCATTTTCGGGTTCCAGTAACGGGTTTGGTGACCAAAGTGAACACCAGCCTTGAGCATGTCGCGCATTGAAACAGTTGCCATGATTACCTCTAAAGTATGATTGGGGTTGGGCCTCCATGTATCCCATACAACCGACCTCTTTCAAGGCACCCCGGCGTATGTGTCGATACATGTGTGTTTTAGTACACAAAGTGAGTTTTATGCGTTTCTCGCCAACCACGAAGGTGACAGAGAATCGTCGGCGCGCTTTATACCATAATGCGCAGGAATACGCCAACAGAAGTTCGCGGCGTCAGGCGTGAACAATCCCGATTTGGCAGCCTAATTGCTGGCTGCTAACATGACTGCCACAGAACTCATTATTGTCGAAAATTTCGGCGATTGCGGATTATTTAATGGCCATTTCAATCAAAACCCCTGAAGAAATCGAAAAAATGCGTGTGGCAGGCCGTCTGGCAGCTGAGGTGCTGGAAATGATCGCACCGCACGTTGTGCCTGGCGTGACCACCGGTGAACTCGACCGCATCTGCCACGATCACATCACCAATAAGCAGCAGGCCATCTCGGCTTGTCTGGGCTATCACGGCTTCCCGAAATCGGTATGTATTTCGGTTAACGAAGTGGTATGCCACGGTATCCCCAGTGACGATCGCGTATTGAAAGATGGCGACGTAGTGAACGTTGATGTCACAGTGATCAAAGACGAGTATCACGGCGACACCTCGAAAATGTTCATTGTGGGCAAACCCACCATCCAGGGTGAGCGTCTGTGTCGTGTGACCCAGGAAAGCCTGTATATCGCCTTGCGCCTGGTGAAGCCGGGCATTCGCTTACGCGAGCTGGGCCGTGCGATTCAACAGTACGTTGAAGCACAGGATTTCTCCGTGGTGCGTGAATATTGCGGACACGGCATCGGTAAAGGCTTCCATGAAGAGCCACAGGTGCTGCACTACGATGCGGATGACGGCGGCGTGGTGTTGCAGGCTGGTATGACCTTTACCGTTGAGCCGATGGTGAATGCGGGTGATTACCGCATCCGTACCATGAAGGACGGCTGGACCGTAAAAACCAAAGATCGCAGCTTGTCCGCGCAGTATGAGCATACTATTGTGGTGACAGAAAACGGCTGTGAGATTCTAACGCTGCGTAGCGATGACACCCTTCCTGCGGTGCTTGAAAACAACGCGTAAAATTCTCCAACACAGTACCAAGCCGGCCAATAGCCTGTTACCCCTCGCGCAAGTGATGGGTATCAGGTTTAGAGTCGGCTTTTTTTATGGCGCAGATTGAGGCATGTCGATGAGTGGTAGCGTGACCGAAGCAGTACACAAAGGCCTGACCGATTCCCCCGCCAGCTGGCCAGATGAAGCCCTGACCCGTGACAAACTAAAACTCTATCTTGAGCAATTCCAGCAGCATCTGGGCGTGGCCTTTGATGCGGGAACGGATGTGGAATCGCTGATTGATGTCCGTACGCTGTTTATCGATCGCTTGCTACGCCGACTGTGGCGCTTCTATGGATTCGATAAATTAAAAGAGATCGCCCTGGTCGCGGTGGGTGGCTATGGTCGCGGCGAACTGCATCCGCTCTCCGACATTGATGTGTTGATCCTCAGTCGTCAGCCATTAGATGACGCCACCGCGCAGCGCACCAGCGAGCTGTTAACGCTGATGTGGGATTTAAAGCTCGAAGTCGGTCACAGCGTGCGCACGCTGGAAGAGTGTTTGCTGGAAGGCTTATCAGACCTGACGGTAGCGACCAATCTGATTGAATCGCGCATGCTCACCGGCGATGTAGCGCTGTTCCTTGAACTGCAAAAGAACATTTTCAGTGATGGCTTCTGGCCATCTGCGCGCTTCTTCGCGGCCAAAATAGAAGAGCAGCAAGAGCGCCATCATCGCTATCACGGCACCAGTTATAACCTCGAACCGGATATCAAAAGCAGCCCCGGCGGCCTGCGCGACATTCATACCTTGCAGTGGGTGGCGCGGCGCCATTTCGGTGCCACCACTATGGATGAGATGGTCGGATTTGGCTTTATCACCGAAGCCGAACGCAACGAAATCAATGAGTGTCAGACATTCCTCTGGCGCATTCGCTTCGCCCTTCATCTGACCCTGACGCGCTACGACAATCGCCTGCTGTTTGATCGCCAGCTCACCGTTGCCCAGCGGCTCAACTATCTGGGCGAAGGCAATGAACCGGTTGAGCGCATGATGAAGGATTTCTACCGTGTGACGCGTCGTATCGGCGAACTCAATCAGATGCTCCTGCAGCTGTTTGACGAAGCGATTCTTGCCCTCTCCACCACCGAAAAACCACGCAGTATTGATGATGACTTTCAACTGCGCGGGAATTTGATCGACCTGCGCGATGCCACCCTGTTTGAGCGCGAGCCGCAGGCGATTCTGCGAATGTTTTACGTGATGGTGCGTAACGAAAACATCACCGGCATCTATTCCACCACGCTGCGCCAGTTGCGCTACGCGCGACGCCACCTGAAACAACCGCTGTGTCAAATTCCGGAAGCACGCGAAACCTTTATGGCGATCCTGCGCCACCCCGGCGCGGTGAAGCGCGCACTGGTGCCAATGCATCGCCATAGCGTTCTGTGGGCCTACACGCCGCTGTGGGGCAATATTGTCGGCCAGATGCAATTCGATCTGTTCCACGCCTATACCGTTGATGAACACACCATCCGCGTGCTGCAAAAGCTTGAGAGCTTTGCCAATGAAGCCACGCGCCCGATGCATCCTCTGTGTGTGGAACTGTGGCCGCGCCTGCCGCAGCCCGAGTTGCTGTTGATGGCAGCCCTATTGCACGATATCGCTAAAGGACGCGGTGGCGATCACTCCATTCTCGGCGCGCAAGATGCGCTGGAGTTTGCCGAACTGCATGGCCTTAATTCTCGTGAAATGCAGTTGGTGGCCTGGCTGGTGCGCCACCATCTGCTGATGTCGGTGACGGCTCAGCGCCGCGACATTCAGGACCCCACAGTCATTCAGCAATTTGCGGAAGTGATGCAAAATGAAAACCGCCTGCGTTATTTGGTGTGCCTGACCGTTGCGGACATCTGCGCCACCAACGAGAGTTTGTGGAACAGCTGGAAACAAAGTCTGCTGCGTGAGTTGTTCTTTGCCACCGAAAAGCAGCTACGTCGCGGTATGGAAAACAGCCCCGATTTGCGTGAGCGTGTCCGCCATCACCGCTTGCAGGCACTGGCGTTACTGCGCATGGAAAACCTCGACGAAGAGCGGCTGCATCATATCTGGAGCCGCTGCCGTGCGGACTATTTCCTGCGTCATACACCGAATCAGCTGGCATGGCATGCGCGCCATTTAATCGATCATGACCTCAGTAAACCGATGGTGCTGGTCAGCCCGCAGGCCACACGCGGGGGCACTGAAATCTTTATCTGGAGCCCTGATCGCCCTCATCTGTTTGCCGCGGTGGCAGGCGAACTCGATCGCCGCAATTTAAGCGTGCATGACGCACAAATCTTCACCAGCCGTGATGGCATGGCCATGGACACCTTTATTGTATTAGAGCCCGACGGCAGCCCGCTGGCCGCCGACCGCCATCCGATGATCATGCAGGCGCTGGAGCAGGCGATCACCCAAACTGAATGGGTACCACCGCGTACACGTCGCCAGTCGGCACGCCTCAAGCACTTCAGTGTGGATACCGAAGTGAATTTCCTGCCAACGCACACCGACCGGCGGAGTTATCTGGAATTGGTGGCGCTGGATCAGCCAGGTTTGCTGGCGCGTGTGGGTGAAGTGTTTGCCGATCTGGGCGTGTCACTGCACGGTGCGCGCATCAGTACGATTGGCGAACGGGTTGAGGATCTTTTCATCCTGGCGGACAGCGAGCGACGCGCACTTGATGTAGAAATGCGCAATGTGCTGAAAGAGAGGTTGACAGAGGCCCTTAATCCAAACGATAAACTGTGACCTACCCGTCATCATTCAAACTGTAGGCGCGTTGGCTCTCCTCGCTCGGCCTGGTCACATACTGATGTATGCTCCCAGGCACTCGCTGCGTGGCCGCCTTCCTACAGCCTGAATGATTTAGGGTAGGCAATAAATTACTCATGTCCGAATTTACGGACATTCCGCTATGACAGACTCAGGAATTAAATATGCAACAGTTACAGAGCGTTATCGAATCTGCCTTTGAGCGCCGCGCCGACATCACGCCTGCCAGCGTAGACAGCGCGACCCGTGAAGCCATCGAACAGGTGATTGGCCTGCTGGATAGCGGTGAGCTGCGCGTGTCTGAAAAGATCAACGGCGAGTGGGTAACGCATCAGTGGCTGAAGAAAGCAGTGCTGCTGTCTTTCCGCATCAATGATAACCAGGTCATTGATGGCGCTGAAACCCGTTTCTACGACAAAGTGCCAATGAAGTTCGCCAACTGGGATGAAGCTCGCTTCAAAAATGCCGGCTTCCGTGTCGTTCCTCCAGCAGCCGTGCGTCAGGGCGCCTTCATTGCACGTAATACCGTACTGATGCCTTCTTACGTCAACATCGGCGCTTACGTTGATGAAGGCACCATGGTGGATACATGGGCAACCGTGGGTTCCTGTGCCCAGATCGGTAAAAACGTTCACCTGTCTGGCGGCGTGGGCATCGGCGGCGTACTGGAGCCATTGCAGGCTAACCCAACCATCATCGAAGATAACTGCTTCATCGGTGCACGTTCTGAAATCGTTGAAGGCGTTATCGTCGAAGAAGGTTCAGTGATCTCAATGGGCGTATACATCGGCCAGAGCACCAAAATCTACGATCGCGAAACCGGCGAAGTGCATTACGGTCGCGTACCAGCAGGTTCTGTGGTGGTTTCAGGTAACCTGCCATCAAAAGACGGCAGCTACAGCCTGTACTGCGCCGTGATCGTGAAGAAAGTGGACGCGAAAACCTTGGCAAAAACCGGCATCAACGAGTTGCTGCGTACCATCGACTAAGCGTTCGCACAGGTATAACCTCCTGCCAACGGGTCCGTATTCGGGCCCGTAATTTTTTGTTTACACTCAGATGACAATTACCTGTTTCGCGACGCGAATTAACAGGTGCGTTTATTTTTCAAACAGTTCATAATCCGCGCCAGTTAACTCCGGTCGCGCACTGTTCATCCCGGTTTTTGTGTCTACAGTTGATTAAGTATGCCGTAAGCGTTCCGGTTGCCGCGTTTTTTGCTGCATCCCGAATGATGATGATAGTCCTGCGCGCTCACCCACTCTTAGATGGAATATAAACGCTATGTACGACAACCTGAAAAGCTTAGGTATCAGCAACCCTGACGACATCGACCGTTACAGCCTGCGTCAGGAAGCCAGCAACGACATTCTGAAAATCTACTTCCGCAAAGACAAAGGTGAATTCTTCGCCAAAAGCGTGAAATTCAAATACCCACGTCAACGTAAAACTGTTGTCGCTGACCACACCAGCCAGGGTTATAAAGAAGTTCAGGAAATCAGCCCGAACCTGCGCTATGTGATCGACGAGTTGGATCAGATTTGCCAGCGTGACCAGGTTGAAGTGGATCTGAAACGCAAAATTCTCGCGGATCTGCGCCACCTGGAAAACGTGGTGTCGAATAAAATCGCTGAAATCGAGTCAGATCTTGATGAATTAACCCGTAACGGTCGTTAATTCCTGCCACGATTATCAAGGCCAGCCTATGCTGGCCTTTTTGTTTGCTGAAATCAGTCTCTTCTTAGTCTCCCCGCGCTTTCTGAATCCCTGATGCCTGGTTACTATTGGTCTATGTCTGACTTCCGGTATGACAATGACCATGCAATTTGCAGCTATCACCTCCGGCCAACGCGGCCTTGATATCCATATTGCCAGTGACCTCGCGCGCAAAATCTTGTCTGGGACACTGAAAGTCGGTGATGTCCTTCCCAGCGAAGTCGAGTTATGCGGTCGGTTTGGCGTTAGCCGCACTGCGCTGCGAGAAGCACTTAAACTGCTCTCGTCCAAAGGTTTACTGGAATCTCGCCCCAAACTCGGCACGCGCGTGCGAGAGCGCGCCCATTGGAATTTACTCGATGTGCAGTTGCTGGAGTGGATGGAAGGGATTGAATCGACGGAAGAGATGTATCAGCAGTTTTTAGCATTTCGCCAGGTTATCGAACCACAGGCAACGCGG
Organism: Type-D symbiont of Plautia stali; assembly: GCF_001485335.1. Lineage (NCBI taxonomy): Bacteria > Pseudomonadati > Pseudomonadota > Gammaproteobacteria > Enterobacterales > Enterobacteriaceae > Type-D symbiont of Plautia stali. The sequence continues at coordinate 38,093 of NZ_BBOC01000041.1, forward strand.
CTGGCTGCCCTACACGCCACGCATGATCAACGTGTTGAGTTATCGCATTTGTTCCGCGAAATGAGCGCGATTTGCGCCGCCCAACCTTTTGACCTGGTGCGCTGGCTGGAAGCAGACAGTGCCTTTCATCGTCTTATTTTCCACGCCACGGATAATTGCTTCTTTACGCCGTTCGGCAATTTGCTGGCGACCACCTTCAAGTGTTTCTTCACCTGGCCGACCAGCGCACAAGAGATCTTTCTCGATGAGCACCGCAAAATCTATGAGGCGATCATGATGGGTGATGCCGATGCCGCCCAGCAAGCGTCCACCGTTTTAATGCTTCACAGCCCACGCACGCCCACCTCTTAAGGCTGCCGCGGCAACGACAATAGCCAGGTGTCACGCTGCGCCTGCATCACCGCACCCTTTGAAGTGGATGTTTCGGGAAGCGACCAGCTTGCGTGGTCGATCCAGCGTTGGTAACGATGGCTCTTCAGACTGTTATCCGCCAGCGACAACAGCGGAATCATCCTGACGCTCACCCGCTCACGATTTTTCCACGGCCAGGGTTTACGGTCATCGCTGTAGGGTGCCATGTAATCCAGTGCATCGATCAGTGAACCGCCCTGCTGATGGTAATGCCACAAATCTCCCGCCCCACTTCGCTGCACCAGCTGCGCCACACTGGTCAACGCTTGCAGATTGAAATAGCTGTAATGGAAAGAGCGCGTGCGCGCCAGTTCAAATGGCTGGGTGCCGTCCGCACGGATCTGCCCATCAATTTTTTGCCGTGTCAGTGCAGCCATCTGCTTAAACACCTCAGGCTGCTGCAAATACCAGGCAATACCGGCGACCTGCGCAGCGTACCAACTTCCGTGATTGTTGGGCGCATCGCGTTCGCCCTGTGCCAGTTTGCTGTGCTGCAGCCAGTGCAGATAATCACGAAACCAGGCGTGCAGTGCGGCCTGATCCTGCGCTCGCCAGCCGGGGGAATCTTGCAGCAGCAACAGCGCATCCACCACGCGCGTGGCGAAATAGCGCCCATCCAGCACGCCGGTGTGCCTGCCTTGTGCTCTGCCCGGCACACCCTGCGCATAATTGAGGTTGGGGTTCATGCGGGTCGCAGGATCGATAAACCATGTCCGCGCCATGGATTGGGCTTTTGCCGCATAACGCGTTTCACCGGAAAAATACCAGGCCAGGGTGAGGGCCTGCAGATCGGCAGTAAAGCGCGCCAGACGAACGCCATCGCTTTGATCGTTTTTACTGGCAGGATTCACCTCTCCGTCATGGCGAATCCAGGGTAAGCCCGCCTCCTTCGCCGGATCCGGCCACCAGTAAGCACTCAGGCTGAGATAATCATGCCGCGATCCGCTGGGCGGCAACATCCCTTTTTGCGTAACGGAGGGGTTCGACTGGTCCAGGGCGCGGTCGGCCGCGTGCTGCAACTGCTGCCACGCGGCTGCGGTCTGAGGAGCCGCGCTTTTGCTGTGCAGTGCTTCTCGCGCCTGCTGCAGCTGCTCGCCTGATAAGAATGCCAGCACCGGCGTCTGTGCCCGGCAAGACACCGCGATCGTCAAACCCAGCAGTAACCAAAGCGTCCGCGACATCAATGCATGCATCACCCTCTCCCAACCGCTGCTATTACTAGCTTTGCTCATCCAGTTGCAATGCAACGTACAGCAATAAACGATCGTCGAAATTACCCAGATTCAACCCGGTCAGCTCGGAAATACGGTTGAGGCGATATTCCAGCGTGTTGCGATGAATAAACAGCGCCCGCGCAGTGGCACTGGGTTGCACATTATGGTTGAACCACGCCACCAGGGTGCGGCGCAGCAATCCATTGTTGTCATTGGTTTTCAGCTTCGCCAGCGGCCGCGCCAGTTCGTTAGCTTGCCATCCGCCACGTAAACTATCCAACAACACGGGTAATACCAAATCCTGATAGAAAAAGCTGCGCTGTTCCGGCATACGCTGCTTGCCCACCATCATGGTGGTGCGCGCGGTGCGGTAAGAGCGAGCAATGCTGCCAGGGCCGGTGAAAAAATTACCCAGCGCGATGCGCATCCGCACCTGGCCGCTCTCTTTCATCCGTTGCAGCAGTTGATCGACACGCCGCCGATGATCGTCCTGATCGTAGCGCCCATGCGCATTTAGCGCCGGTTTCAGTACCACCATCTCGGTGAGTGAGACGATGGCAATGAGATTGTCACGATCGGGCGTGGTGAGCAGCGTTTGCAACTGCTGCAATTCGGACATCGCACTATCAACGCCGAGCTGGCCGCTGTCCACTTCCACCACCGCCACCACACGCGGTTGATTGAGATCGATCCCCAAACGCTGCGCCCACTCGTTTAACGCGGGCGAGAGCGTCTCACTGCGAATCAGGTTGAGCACTAACTCCTCACGCAGGCGGCTATCTTGCGCCAGCATATGCAGCAATCGCGCTTGTTCCAGCATCATTTCTGCCGTCATACACACCAGTTCACCGTAGTGACGTAGCGCCGCGGGTTGCCCGGTCAAACCAATCACGCCGACAATGCCGCCATCGATACGCAGAGGCAGATTAATACCCGGTCGCACGCCGTGCAGATGTTTAGCCACGGCTTCGTCGATGTCCACCACCCTTCCCTGTGATAGCACCAGCAGCGCACCTTCGTGCAATTCGCCAATACGCTCGCGATCGCCGCTGCCAATAATGCGGCCGCGCGCGTCCATCACATTGACATTGCTGTCAATAATTTGCATGGTGCGGGCAACAATATCCTGAGCCAGTCGCGCATCGAGATGATAGGTGGCCATCAATAGCTCCAAAGATAAAGAGGAACTGACAGAATACGCATCCCCACCACGCCTGACATTGTGCAACTGCACATAGCCGGATGGATAATGCGGGAATTGAGGCGAGCGTCACATTGCGACACGGACATCTGCACAATTTGATACAAAGCATCGTGGTACTAATGCTAACCGCGGGGCGGGATCATAACGAAAAAAGGCGAGCCGAAGCTCGCCTGTGATTAACAACGTAAAACCTTACTGCATCAGCAGATAAAGGCTGCTGTCGCCGCGCTGCACGTTCAATGCCAGCACGGATGGCTTGGTATCGAGGATTTTGCGCAGTTCACCGAGGTTCGCGATGGCCTGCTGGTTGACGCCCATAATCACGTCACCTTTCTTCAGACCAATTCGCGCCGCCGCACTGCCCGCCTTCACGTTATCGACTCGCACGCCCTTCTGACCATTGCTATCGACATTGCTCAGGTCGGCACCTTCAATACCGGTGTAAATGGTGGCCGACTGCACTTTTTCCTGCGAGCTCTGCTGGAGTTCTACCGTGATATTCACGGGTTTGCCATCACGCAGCAGGCCCAGTTGCAGTTTGGTTCCCACTGGCAGTGAACCGACTTCGGCACGCAGCGCCGCAAAGCTGGTCAACGGTTTACCATTCATCGACACCACAACATCACCGGCTTTCACACCCGCTTTTGCTGCCGCAGAGTTTGGCAACACCTGGCTGACGAAAGCACCGCGCTGCGCATCGACTTTCATCGCTTTCGCCAGTTCGGAGTTCAGCTCGGTGCCCATGATACCCAGTTCACCGCGTTTCACCTGGCCGTACTCGATCATCTGTGCGGTGAGGTTTTTCACCATCGCACTTGGGATCGCGAAGCCGATACCGATGTTACCGCCATCCGGTGCGAGGATCGCGGTGTTAATCCCGATCAATTCACCGTTCAGATTCACCAGCGCGCCACCGGAGTTACCGCGGTTGATCGCCGCATCGGTCTGGATAAAGTTTTCATAATTTTCGACGTTCAAGCCGCTACGGCCCAATGCCGACACAATGCCTGAGGTTACCGTTTCACCGAGTCCGTACGGGTTACCGATCGCTACGGTGTAATCGCCTACGCGCAGATCGTCAGAATCGGCGATCTTAATGGCGGTCAGGTTCTTGGCATCCTGCAGCTGGATCAGTGCGATATCCGATTGCGGATCTTTACCAATCACTTTGGCGTCATAACGACGGCCATCACTCAACTGCACCTGAATTTTGGTGGCGTTGTCGACTACGTGGTTGTTGGTCACCACATAGCCTTTATCCGCGTTGATGACTACGCCCGAACCCAGGGCACGGAATTTCTGCTGCTGCGTATTGGCTCCGCCGTCACCACCACCCTGGCTGCCATCACCGCCGCTCTGGCACATTGGCGAGCTTTGGAATGGCGAACCGTCCTGGCAGAATGGCGAATTATCACCAAAGAATTGCTGGAATTGTTGCGGCATCCGCGGAGTTTTCACGGTGGTACTGCCTTCAACGCTGATACTCACCACGGAAGGCATCACTTTTTCCAGCATCGGTGCCAGGCTTGGCAACTGTTGGCTCGAGGAGGAAGCAGATTCCGCCGCGAAAACACTCACAGGGCTCAATGCCATGCCCAGACTAAGCGCCAGCGCACTTAACATTAAGGTGCTTTTTTTCATTTGTCTGTGTCTCTCTAAGATTTACGGCCAGACCATTGCTGTGGTCGTGATGGTGAGATTAAGTTTTTAGCGCGAAGTTCCTAATGAAGTTTTGGGCAAAGGTAAAAATTTATTCTTCATCTTTACAAAACTCGGATTATTCCACCGCCATTAAACGACGATATTCATCCCACGCATAATTATCTGTCATACCGCTGATATAGTCCTGAATCAGCCGCGAACGATAATAGCGTTCCCATAACAAGCGTTGATATTTATGTTCGACGATAAGCGCGCGCATCTGCTGTTGATACGCTTTGCGATGTTTTCCGGAGAGTTTATGAAACAGTCGCGTCTCGATAGGATGCTTAGGGAGAAAATCATCGTTCATCAGCGTGGTAAACTGCTCGTAATCCAGCAACATCAATGACTGATATATTTCCAGCAGCCCTTTAATCACGCGATAACCCTGTAATTCCAGCTGCTCAACTTCAGGGTGATTAAAGACTTGCTGACGTGCCACAGTTTTAAATAGCTTCAACAATCGGCCTTCATCGCCATCATCTTCCAGCAAAGCGTGGTTAAAGCTGCCCTCGTAAATAGCAGGCAAATTATCCACAAAGCGGCGAACCGCATGACTCACCAAGACATTTTGGACATTAACGCGTAACGACATAAAAAACTGATCGCTGATACTGCGGCGTTTTTTCTGATTCGCTTCTTTCCAGGCTTCACCGACCGTGCGACTAAAGGCATCGCCACTATTTACCGGGCCCCAGGCGTTGAGCAAATATTTATACAGGATTTCAACATCAAAAATATCTTTCTCAACGGCATCATCCAGATCGGCAATGCAATAGGAGATATCATCGGCGGCTTCCATTATCCACGTCAGTGGGAAGCGATGATGTTCAGCCATATTGGTTGCCGCACGCAGATCGGCAACATATTCGCGTTCAGATAAATAGAAACCCGGCTTCTTCATTAATACGCTAAATTCAGCCGGCTTATCGCCCTGCCACCATGCGGGGGCGGTATATTTCAGGATGCAGGCGACCTGGGCATAGCTCAGATTAAGTTGCAGCAGCGTATGCACCAGACGAATCGCTTGTGCATTACCTTCGAAGTGGCACAAATCCTGACGAATCATTGCATTCAGCTGGTCAAAATCTGTCCGCTGACTATCATCGGCAACGCCCGCCACCAGCGGATCCACCAGTTCAGCAGGCAGGTTATCATCGAACCAGTCATTAATCGCCGCTTCGCCGAAGTGACCAAATGGCGGGTTACCGACGTCATGAAGCAGGCAAGCCATCTCTATCAGGCTTTCAAATGCCCCTTCAAACTCATCCAGACCATATTTTGCCAACCCACCGCCTTGAGTCTTCAGGGCTTGCAGAATCTCTTTAGTGATGTAGCGCCCGGTTTGCTGTACTTCCAGCGAGTGAGTCAAACGCGAACGCACGGCGGCATTGCGCTCCAGGGGAAATACCTGGGTTTTTTGTTGCAGGCGGCGAATAGCCGCAGAGTTAATAATGCGCCCGCGGTCGCTTTCAAAGTGACGCGTAATAAAGTATTCGCCTTCCGGATCTTTGCGACTGGTATAAGGGCGGGTAAAACTGATCTTCTTCCTGAAATTGATCGTTGCCATCATGACCCCTTATTTTTTGGTGAATTCATCCTCAGTCAGCCATGGTAGACTATGCCTCACTTTTGAGGTTTACATCCATCATTACAGCGAGATTCTTTATGAAAGCAGGCATTATTGGCGCGATGGAGCAGGAAGTTACCCTGCTGCGTGACAAAATCGAAAACCGTCAGACCCTGACGCTCGCCGGCTGCGAAATTTACACCGGTACGCTGAACGGTGTTGAGGTGGCTCTGCTGAAGTCAGGTATTGGTAAAACCGCAGCCGCACTCGGCACGACTCTGCTGCTGCAGCTGTGCAAACCGGATTTCATCATCAACACCGGTTCAGCGGGCGGTTTAGCGCCAACACTGAAAGTGGGCGATATCGTGGTATCAGATGAAGTGCGTTATCACGATGCCGATGTCACCGCATTCGGATACGAACCGGGCCAGATGGCGGGTTGCCCTGCGGCATTCGCCGCTGACGAGAAGTTAATTGCTGCTGCTGAACAGGTCATTAAACAGTTGGACCTCAACGCCGTGCGCGGTTTAGTGGTTAGCGGTGATGCCTTTATCAACGGTGCTGAGCCGTTGGCGCGCATTCGTCATACTTTCCCGCAGGCGATTGCGGTAGAGATGGAAGCCACGGCAATTGGCCATGTTTGCCACCAGTTCAAGGTACCATTTGTGGTGGTGCGCGCAATTTCAGACGTGGCAGATAAAGAGTCCCACCTGAGCTTCGATGAGTTCCTGGTCGTGGCGGCGAAGCAATCTTCCCTGATGGTAGAAAATCTGCTGGCACAGCTGGCGCGTGGCTAAGTATTGGCTGCTCGGGCTATTGCTGATTGGCAATAGCCTGCTTGCCGCAGTTCCTCGCGTTATTACCCTCGCCCCACATCTTACTGAACTCGCTTTTGCCGCAGGTATAACACCCGTTGCGGTCAGTGCGTATTCGGATTACCCCGCCCAAGCCACTTCGCTTGAGCAGGTGGCGAACTGGCAAGGGATTAAGGTGGAACGCATCCTGCAACTGAAGCCGGATGTGGTGTTGGCATGGCGTGGTGGCAACCCGCAACGGCAAATCGAACAACTGCAACGTTTGGGCATTAAAGTCGAGTGGATTGATCCACAAACCATTGATCAAATGATCGATGCGCTGGCCGCGTTACAGCAGTGGAGCCCGCACCCCAATCAGGCTGTCTCCGCCGCGCAAGCACTGCGCGAGCAGGAGAACGCCCTGCGCAAACAGTATCAGCGCCAGGCACCTACGCCGCTGTTTATGCAGTTTGGTCAGCAGCCGCTGTTTACCGCTGCGCGGAATACCCTGCAAAACGACGTGATCACCTTATGCGGCGGCAAGAATATCTTCGCCGATAGCAGCGTGAGTTGGCCGCAGGTGAGTCGTGAGCAGGTGCTGGCTCGTCATCCGCAGGCGATAGTGATTGGCGGTGGCAAGACTCAGGCCGCGAATATCGTGAAGTTTTGGCAGCCTCAACTGACGGTTCCGGTATTGGCGATTAACGATGACTGGCTCAGTCGGCCGGGTCCACGTATCTTGCTGGCAGCAAAACAGCTGTGCCAGGATTTACATCCGGTGAAAATAACACCAATTAAGACTAAAGATTCGGCAAAAATTGTCGAAAATCAAAATACAAGGCACGGCAGCCACGTATGCTCTGTGCCCTTTTTGCGCTAAGCGCAACTTTGACTTCACCAGGAATTAGACATGACCAGAGCCCTGCTGCTGGCCATAGGACTCGTGATGGCTGTACCTGTTGGTGCGGCGACGTCAACCGGTTCTATTGCCGTCACGCTGACCTTGTTCTCTCGTTGCGATATTTCGCGTCAGAATGAGCAAACGTTGCCATCGATCGATTGCGGGCGACATTTCAGTACACAGCCGCGCGTCACAGAAAGCATATTGAAAAAGAGAGCTAAACAGCAGGTGGCGTCACGATTAGTGACCGTTGAATGGTAGTGTCTGACCGCCAGAACGGCGGCCAGAAGCGGTATCAGATGCTGAAGGAAGAGCCACAACCACAGGTGGTTTTTGCATTGGGATTGGTCACTATAAAACGCGATCCCTCCAGACCTTCGGTGTAATCCACAGAGCCGCCTACCAGATATTGCAGGCTCATTGGGTCCACCACCAGCGCCACACCCTGTTTCTCAATGGTCATGTCGCCGTCATTCATTTGATCGTCAAAAGTAAAACCGTACTGGAAACCACTGCAACCGCCGCCAGTGATGTACACGCGCAGTTTCAGCTCTGGATTCTCTTCATCCGCAATCAGGTTTTTTACTTTTTTCGCTGCTGCTTCCGTGAATTGCAAAGGCAGTGCTGCTACGTCGTCACTCATCTTATACTCCGGGTAAACGTCCAGGTCAGAAAACAACCTCAATGCCACTATTATCTGCCAGCCGCCCAGTGCAATCAAGTGCCGTGCTTGACACTGTGTGCCGCCTGCGCTGCGTTAAAGTATAGCGTGACTCAGGGCTTTAGCACCGGAGCGCCTTTCGCCGCAGGCCGTTCTTCCTTAGAATGGCGCCAGAATTTTTTTCCAGAACAGCAGGAGCCGATCAATGAGTAAGTCAGAAAACCTGTATGCCGAAGCGCAACGCCTGATCCCTGGCGGTGTGAACTCCCCGGTACGAGCCTTTACCGGTGTGGGCGGCGTGCCGCTGTTCATCGAACGCGCCGACGGTGCGTATCTGTTTGACGCCGATGGCAAAGCCTATATCGACTATGTCGGTTCATGGGGACCGATGGTGCTCGGGCACAACAATGCCACCATCCGCACTGCGGTGATTGAAGCGGCATCACGCGGCCTGAGCTTCGGTGCGCCGACCGAGATGGAAGTCAAAATGGCAGAGTTGGTGTGTGAGCTGGTGCCAAGCATGGATATGGTGCGCATGGTCAACTCCGGCACTGAAGCCACCATCGAGCGCCAT